>NZ_JBFRHD010000052.1:0-332 GCF_052115685.1 Cupriavidus sp. 2KB_3 | reverse complement strand
CCGCCCCAGCGCAGCTTCGGCAATGACGATCGCGGCGCGCCGCGTCCCCGCCGTTTCGGTGACGACGAAGCCCGCCCGCCGCGCCGTTATGGCGATGACGAGCGCCGTCCGCCGCAACGCGGTGGCTTCGGCGGCGACGACCGCCGTCCCCCGCAGCGCGGCTTCAGCGGCGACGACCGTCGCCCGCCCCAGCGCAGCTTCGGCAATGACGATCGCGGCGCGCCGCGTCCCCGCCGTTTCGGTGACGACGAAGCCCGCCCGCCGCGCCGTTATGGCGATGACGAGCGCCGTCCGCCGCAACGCGGTGGCTTCGGCGGCGACGACCGCCGTCC
>NZ_JBFRHD010000051.1:0-353 GCF_052115685.1 Cupriavidus sp. 2KB_3 | reverse complement strand
ATGCAGCGGCGCGGTCGGCGCGTCGATCGCCAGATCCTTGCGCAGCCACGCGGCAACTTGCATCTGCCCTGGATGGGGTTTGGCGGCGAACAGGCGCTCGTCGAAGTGCTCCGGGTTGCCCTGCAAAGCGACCACGTTCAGCGCGGTGATGCGTGTGGCCAGTTGCAGCAGGTAATCGGCACGGGCGTAAGCCAGGCACGCAAGGCCGGTCATCACGGCGGTGCCGTTCATCAGCGCCAGGGCTTCCTTGGGGCGCAATACCAGCGGTTGCCAACCCAGTTCCTTGTGCACATCAGCCGCTTGCCGGCGTTCGCCGCGGAACATCACTTCGCGCTCGCCGGACAAGGTCGCGG
>NZ_JBFRHD010000050.1:0-713 GCF_052115685.1 Cupriavidus sp. 2KB_3 | reverse complement strand
ACCGGCGCGTGCACCGGGGCGATCGACGCGTGCGGCGTCTGGGTGCGCTGGGCGGCCTTGTGGACCATGGTGTAGGCGTAGTCGATGCCCATGCCGTAGGCGCCCGAGTGTTGCTTGGCCAGGCCGGTCACGGCGTCGTACGTTTCCTTGTTCTTCCAGTCGCGCTGCCATTCCAGCAGCACCTGCTGCCACGTCACCGGCACCACGCCGGCCTGGATCATGCGCTGCATGGCGTAGTCGTGGGCTTCCTTGGTCGTGCCGCCCGARGCATCSGCCACCATGTAGATCTCGTAGTCRCCTTCCAGCATCGCGCTCAGGGCGAAGGTCGTGTTGCAGACCTCGGTCCACAGGCCGGCCACGACGATCTTCTTGCGGCCGTTGGCGGCCAGCGCGTCGCGCACCTTCTGGTCGTCCCAGGAGTTCATCGAGGTGCGCTCCAGGGTCTGCTGGCCCGGGAACACGTCGAGGATTTCGGGGTAGGTGTAACCGGAGAACGAGTCGGAYTCCACCGTGGTGATCGTCGTCGGCACGTCAAAAATCTTGGCCGCCTTGGCCAGGCCCACCACGTTGTTCTTCATGGTCTGGCGGTCCATCGACTGCACACCGAAGGCCATCTGCGGCTGGTGGTCGATGATGATCAGCTGGCTGTTGCGCGGGGTCAGGACTTGCAGCTTGGCGTTGTTGGCGTTCGACATGGTGGTTTCTCCGGTAAA
>NZ_JBFRHD010000049.1:0-755 GCF_052115685.1 Cupriavidus sp. 2KB_3 | reverse complement strand
TCGTCGAAATTTCCCTTCGTATCCTCTGCTGCCTTCCTCCGTTGCTCCTTCCGGTTGTCATGCTTCAAGGCGATCAACTCGACAAGCTTCTTGCCGGCCCCGGCTGCGCTCTGCTTGTCTTCCTTTGGCTTCTCAGGCGCATCGGATGCGCCGGCCTCTGTGCCATCCGGCAACGGATCGAGTTGTTCATAAACGGCATGCAGCCTCTCGTGTGCCTCGTGCTGCCAGTCGAGCGCGAAGCCGTGCACATTGCGCGCCTGCGCCATTTCGGCATCGGAAGCTTCCCGGATCACAAGCGCCTGCAAATGGTCCTCGCACAATTGCACTGCCCGGTTGGCGGAGTGAAGTTCCGCCACCATGTCGCTGAGCCCGTTGTAGTGACTGCGTAGTGGATTCGCATCCTCCGCCGGCACGATGATGATTTCCCCGGTCTCCGGGCGCAGGAAAGCCAACGGCTCTGCCGGCACCTTGGCGTCGACGTTGGTCGCACCCCGAGAATTCAGCTTTCCGCTGCCAAGCGCGTCATTGGCCATCGCTTACTCCTTAAATATCTTGAGCGCCTGGGCCTTGTCAGCAAAGACCCGCATCGTCCGGCCTGCGGCATCAGTCACGCCGCGAAACACCTTGCCGTCTGCGGTTTCTATCCGGTAGGGGATGTGCGGCAAACTCTCCCCGCTGTGCTCGTCCTTCAGCGTGAACTGCTCGTCGTAGAGTCCTGGTGGCTTCGGCAGGGGCTGCCTGGCCTCGCGCAGGCT
>NZ_JBFRHD010000048.1:0-895 GCF_052115685.1 Cupriavidus sp. 2KB_3 | reverse complement strand
CGGAACCACCCCTTCCCATCCCGAACAGGACCGTGAAACGACTTTGCGCCGATGATAGTGCGGACTACCCGTGTGAAAGTAGGTCATCGCCAGGCTCTTATACCCAAAACCCCCAGCCCCAAAAGGCTGGGGGTTTTGCTTTTGCGGCGCCAGATTGATGTCGCCGCCGGCGTCGCCCCGCCGAAGCCTGAAATGCCGCGCCAGCGCTGGATTTCCGAGCCCTATAGGGTGAGAGCGTCGGTTTTTCAATCGATGATTCTGGTTCGCGACAGCCGTGCAAAGCGTGCTGTTTGCAGAGCTGGCCAGGCTACCGCAAAGGTACTTACCGCAAGGGAAAGTGCTTGACAGCCCAGGCGAGCTCCACCATAATCACAAGTTCTCTGCGGAGAGGTGCCCGAGTGGCTAAAGGGGGCAGACTGTAAATCTGTTGGCTTACGCCTACGCTGGTTCGAATCCAGCCCTCTCCACCAGAATGCAAGGCAGCAACCAGGCGATGAGCCGGTGAAGGAAGTAACCGGGCGGGTGTAGCTCAATGGTAGAGCAGAAGCCTTCCAAGCTTACGACGAGGGTTCGATTCCCTTCACCCGCTCCACCACCGCGGTTGCCGTCAAAGAAGTAAGTCAAGTTTCGCCCATGTGGCTCAGTGGTAGAGCACTCCCTTGGTAAGGGAGAGGTCGGCAGTTCGATCCTGCCCATGGGCACCATCTATACCCGCACTGGCAATTGCTACCGAGACAGGAGTCGCGAAATGGCAAAGGAAAAGTTCGAGCGGACCAAGCCGCACGTGAACGTAGGTACGATTGGTCACGTTGACCACGGCAAGACGACGCTGACGGCAGCAATCGCCACGGTGCTGGCTGCGAAGTTTGGCGGCGCAGCCAAGAAGTACGACGAA
>NZ_JBFRHD010000047.1:0-1196 GCF_052115685.1 Cupriavidus sp. 2KB_3 | reverse complement strand
TGCTTAGTCGAGGATCTTTGCCACGACGCCGGCGCCGACGGTACGGCCGCCTTCACGGATAGCGAAGCGCAGACCTTCTTCCATGGCGATCGGGGCGATCAGCTTGACGGTGATCGACACGTTGTCGCCCGGCATAACCATTTCCTTGTCCTTCGGCAGCTCGATCGAGCCAGTCACGTCGGTCGTACGGAAGTAGAACTGCGGACGGTAGTTGTTGAAGAACGGCGTGTGACGGCCACCTTCGTCCTTCGACAGGATGTACACCTCACCCGTGAAGTGCGTGTGCGGCTTGATCGAACCCGGCTTGCACAGCACTTGGCCGCGCTCCACGTCTTCGCGCTTCGTGCCGCGCAGCAGCAGACCCACGTTGTCGCCAGCCTGGCCTTGATCCAGCAGCTTGCGGAACATTTCCACGCCCGTGCAGGTCGTCTTCACCGTCGGGCGGATACCCACGATTTCGATTTCTTCGCCGACCTTCACCACGCCGCGCTCGATACGACCCGTCACCACGGTACCGCGGCCCGAGATCGAGAACACGTCTTCCACCGGCATCAGGAACGTACCGTCAACCGCGCGCTCCGGCGTCGGGATGTACGTGTCCAGCGCGTCGGCCAGGTTCATGATCGCCACTTCGCCCAGCTCGCCCTTGTCGCCTTCCAGCGCCAGCTTGGCCGAACCCTTGATGATCGGGGTGTCGTCGCCGGGGAAGTCGTACTTCGAGAGCAGCTCGCGCACTTCCATTTCCACCAGCTCGAGCAGCTCGGCGTCGTCCACCATGTCGCACTTGTTCAGGAACACGATGATGTAAGGCACGCCAACCTGACGGGCCAGCAGGATGTGCTCGCGCGTCTGCGGCATCGGGCCGTCAGCGGCCGAGCACACCAGGATCGCGCCGTCCATCTGCGCAGCGCCCGTGATCATGTTCTTCACATAGTCAGCGTGGCCCGGGCAGTCAACGTGGGCGTAGTGGCGGTTGGCCGTCTCGTATTCCACGTGTGCGGTGTTGATGGTAATGCCGCGTGCCTTCTCTTCCGGCGCTGCGTCGATTTCGTCGTACTTCTTGGCTGCGCCGCCAAACTTCGCAGCCAGCACCGTGGCGATTGCTGCCGTCAGCGTCGTCTTGCCGTGGTCAACGTGACCAATCGTACCTACGTTCACGTGCGGCTTGGTCCGCTCGAACTTTTCCTTTGCCATTT
>NZ_JBFRHD010000046.1:0-1197 GCF_052115685.1 Cupriavidus sp. 2KB_3 | reverse complement strand
GCGCCCGATCGCGTGGTATTCGATGCCGGCTGTCGCCATCGCATCGGGTTCATAGAGATTGCGGCCGTCGATGATGACCGGGGTCTTCAGCTTGGCGCGGATCTCGCTGAAATCCGGGCTGCGGAATACCTTCCACTCGGTCACGATCACGAGCGCGTCGGCGTCCTCGAGGACATCCATCTGCGCCTCGCAGAAGTGTACTCGCCCCGCGCCGCCTTCGATGTCGGCAAGATCCGCCTCGATCACACGGCGGGCCTCGGCCATCGCCACCGGGTCGTGCACGCGCAGCGCGGCGCCGCGCGACACCAGTTCGCGCACCAGCACCCGCGACGGCGCTTCACGCATGTCATCGGTATTTGGCTTGAATGCGAGGCCCCAGACCGCGAAGGTCTTGCCCGTCAGGTCTTCGCCGAAGCGCTTGATGACCTTGTTGGCCAGCACCTGCTTCTGGGCGTCGTTGACGGCCTCCACGGCCTCCAGCACCCGCATCGGCTTGCCATACGAGGTGGCCGTGCGCATCAGCGCCTGCACGTCCTTCGGGAAGCACGAGCCGCCATAGCCGGCGCCGGCGTACAGGAAGCTGTAGCCGATGCGCGGGTCGGAGCCGATGCCCAGTCGCACCAGTTCGATATCCGCGCCCACCTCGTCGGCCAGGTTGGCCAGCTCGTTCATAAAGGAAATGCGAGTCGCCAGCATCGAGTTGGCCGCGTACTTGGTGAACTCGGCCGAGCGCACATCCATATAGAAGGTACGCTCGTGGTTGCGGTTGAACGGCGAGTACAGCTCGCGCATGATGGCCTTGGCGTGGCGGCCGGCCACGTCGGGCGAGCAGCCCAGCACGATGCGGTCCGGGCGCATGAAATCTTCCACGGCCGCGCCTTCYTTCAGGAACTCGGGGTTCGAGACMACCGAGTACTGCAGGTCTTCCAGCCCACGCGCGGCCAGTTCCTCGCGGATGGCGGCGGCCACGCGGTCGCCGGTGCCCACTGGCACGGTGGACTTGTCCACCACCACCTTGAAGCCKGTCATGTGGCGGCCGATGTTGCGCGCGGCGGCCAGCACGTATTGCAGGTCTGCCGAGCCGTCCTCGTCCGGGGGCGTGCCCACGGCGATGAACTGCACGTCGGCGTGCTCCACGCTGGCGGCCACGTCGGTCGAAAACGTCAGGCGGCCGGCGGCGCGATTGCGCTCGATCAG
>NZ_JBFRHD010000045.1:0-1314 GCF_052115685.1 Cupriavidus sp. 2KB_3 | reverse complement strand
GAATATTTGTCCGGGGGAGTTGGGACTGGGACACTGAGCCGGAAGCACGGAATAGGCCGCTCGGTGCTGCAGCGCTGGGTCAGCGCGTGGCGGCAGCATGGAGAAGCCGCGCTTGGCAAGAAGCATGAGGCCTATAGCGCCGAGTTCAAGTTGACGGTGTTGCGGCACATGTGGCGCCACGAGTTGTCCTATGCGCAGGCAAGTGCCGTCTTCGACTTGCGCGAAGCAGGCGGCATCAGCCGCTGGGAGCGCCAGTATCATGAGGGCGGTATCGAAGCCCTCAAGCCGCGCCGCAAAGGCCGGCCACCCAACATGTCCCAGCCTAAGCAGCCACCCCAATCCACTCCCGAGCCCACTCAAGACGGACGCTCGCGCGAAGATCTACTGAAGGAAAACGAATATCTGCGCGCGGAGGTGGCGTACCTAAAAAAGCTGGATGCCCTGCTCCGGGCCAAGGAGCAAGCTGCGCCAAAGAAAAAGCGCAAGTCGTGAATGCTTTGCGAGAGCACCACCCGCTGCCGATCCTGCTCAAGGTTGCCGATCTGGCGCGCAGCACGTTCTACTACCAGATGGCGGCAGGCAAAGCCGGGGATCGCAATGGGGAACTCAAGGCGCGTATTCAGCAGGTGTATGCCCAGCACAAGGGCCGATATGGCTATCGCCGGGTCACGGCGACGCTGCGCCTGGCAGGCATGTTGGTGAATCACAAAACCGTGCAACGGCTGATGTCGGCACTGCAATTGAAGGCGCTYGTACGGCCGAAGAAATACCGTTCGTACCGTGGGCAAGTCGGGCGAGTCGCCCCCAATCTGCTACAGCGCCAGTTCGAGGCGAGCAAGCCGAACGAGAAGTGGGTGACGGATGTGACCGAGTTCAACGTRGGSGGCAAAAAGCTCTACCTCTCGCCGGTCCTGGACCTGTACAACGGGGAGATCGTCGCCTGGCAGACCAGCGAGCGGCCTGACTTCGCGCTGATCCGGGAGATGCTCGACAAGGCGCTTCGCAAGCTGCGCCCGGGCGAAACCCCAATGCTGCATTCGGATCAGGGCTGGGCCTATCAGATGGCGGCATATCGCCGCAAACTGGCCTCGCGAGGCTTGCGTCAGAGCATGTCCCGCAAAGGCAATTGCCTGGACAATGCGGCGATGGAGAGCTTCTTCGGGACGCTCAAGTCAGAGTGCTTCCGGTTAGAGCGCTTCGCCAACGTCGACCAGTTGCGTCGTGGCATAGCCGAATACATCCGGTACTACAATCACGACCGCATCAAGCTCAAGCTAAAAGGGCTGAGTCCTGTGCAATACAGGACCCAGCCCT
>NZ_JBFRHD010000044.1:0-1399 GCF_052115685.1 Cupriavidus sp. 2KB_3 | reverse complement strand
TGAACTGCACCCCAAAAGTTGGACACCAACTTTTGGGGTGTTTTTTCATGTATCGGTACTCGGAGCAGTTCAGGCTGACAGTTATCCAGAGCTACCTGGACGGTCAGGCAGGCTATGGTGAGATCGCCAAACGCCATGAAATAGACAGCGGAACAGTACGGCGCTGGGTGGCGGGATACCGCCTGCATGGCGCGGCGAGCATCAAACGGAAGTACACGYACTACAGCGCCGAGTTCAAGCTTGCCGTGCTGAAGCGGATGCGAAGCCAGCGGTTGTCGCATCGCGAAGTCGCAGCATGGTTCGATATTCGCAACTTCGGTGCGATTGGCATTTGGGAACGCCAGTATGATGCAGGGGGTATAGAGGCCTTGTCATCGCGCCCAAAAGGGCGTCCCAGGAAGATGTCGCCACCCACTCCCAAAGCAAAGCCACCGAAGCCATCTGGTGATCGCACGCGCACGCGCGAGGAGCTCATTGACGAGCTGAACTACCTGCGCATGGAGAACGCCTACCTAAAAAAACTCGACGCCTTAGTTCAAGCGAACAAGAAATCTGCGCAACCCAAAAAGCGCAAATAGTGCWTGAGCTAAGGCGGCAGTATCCATTGGCGGGGCTGTTGAAGGTCGCAGGCCTGGCACGAAGCACCTTCTACTATCAGCAAACAGTACTTCAGGCGCAGGACAGGTATGCGGAACTGAAGGCAAGAATCCGTGAGCTGTTTGCGCAGCACAAAGGTCGCTACGGCTACCGCCGMATTACGGCGGCGCTTCGGAAAGCGGAATTGATCGTCAACCACAAGACGGTTCAGCGCCTGATGAAAGCCATGGGCCTGAAGTCTCTCGTCCGGCCAAAGAAATACCGTTCTTACAAAGGTGCGGTGGGCCGAGTTGCGCCCAACGTGTTGCAACGGCAGTTCCACGCCGGGCGTCCGAATCAGAAATGGGTAACCGATGTGACCGAATTTAGCGTCGCCGGCGAGAAGCTATACCTCTCGCCGGTGCTGGACCTGCATAACGGCGAGATCGTCGCATACGAGATGGCCAGGCGTCCGTTGTTCGAGATGGTAAGCAAAATGCTCAAGAAGGCGTTTGCTCGACTCGGCCCCAAGGACCGACCGATCCTGCATTCGGATCAGGGCTGGCAATACCAAATGGCGTCCTATCGATCGATGCTCAAGCAGCGCAGTGTCCGTCCCAGTATGTCGCGCAAAGGTAACTGCCTCGACAACGCTGCCATGGAGAGCTTCTTCGGCATCCTAAAGTCCGAATTCTTCTACCTGAACAAGTTCACCAGCATCGAGCAACTGCAGGATGGACTGCGCCAATACATTCACTACTACAATCATGACCGCATCAAGCTCAAACTAAAAGGGCTGAGTCCCGTGCAATACAGGACTCAG
>NZ_JBFRHD010000043.1:0-1432 GCF_052115685.1 Cupriavidus sp. 2KB_3 | reverse complement strand
CAACACTGACTCAGCAGGGCGCCGCCAAGCTCGCCGAAACCATGCGGGCGCCGCCGGACATGGCCGGCAATATCGGGCTGTCGCTGGATATTGGCGTGGGATTCGGCCTCGCTGGCATGCTGAAGGCCGCGCGGGTGGCGAGTATTACCACAGGGCGGATTTACTTGGTGCAGCACGAGGCGAGGACCGCCGGCGGATCGGGCGGCCATACGATTCGGAAGCACGTTGGAAAGACTGACGCGCAACTGCGGGAGAGACTTGTCAGGGAACCGGGTCTGGACAGGGCTTCAACGTTCACCAACTTACGCGCGGCGGAAGAGGCGATTTCAGACGTGATGCGTGCGCAAAGCAAACAGATTGCGGCATGGGCCTCCGGCAGTGCTTCCACGTTGAGGCTTAAGGGGGTCTTGGGAAAGCCAGTGGGAAGAGTGTTGCTACGAAGTACGGGAAAATCGCACGATGCACGGACTGTAACCGTTGTGCTGAAACACGGGCAGCACAACGACATGCCGTTCTATATTCTTACCGCATACACGAATATCTAACTGTCATGGACGAGACGAGATACACGGAGCTATCCCATTTCCTCGGAATATATTTTGGTCAGGACTATGATTTGTGGGGCCAGAACGCGGAGGAGTTGATTCGTGCTTATATCTGCGAATCAGACGCGACTATGTGGAAATCGATGCTTCTGGAAATCGAAGCATTCAGAAAGAACCATGTTGCGGACCTCGACGCGGCATTCCAGCGCGAGTTCGACTGTGCGATTGACTTGACCGTTTGGGGATTCACAATCGAATCCTTCCTCGAGGAAGTCCAAAGGCATCTGAAAGAGGCCATATAAGAAAGGCCGGGATTCCAACCCGGGCGGGGAGAGGGGAGCGATACGCTGGCGTCAGCGATCGTAGTCCTCTCGAAATTTCCTTGTTCCCGCGTGGGTTTGCGCCATCTCAATAGTGCGCTGGCGCTGGCGCTGGGTCGGTAGCGTCGGGCCTCTCTTTTCATGGGGGGAATCCGATGGCTCAGGCAGACGAGATGGACGGCTTGCGCGTGGTCATGAGCGCGCCGCAACTGGCAGCGGTGCTGGCGCACCGGTCGATCAGTCCTACAGAGATGATGTCCAATCGCCTATGGGGCGGGCTGGACATCGTCGGCGGCGTGCTGGAGATGGTGGGTGCCGGGGTGCTGTGCGCGATCCCAGAGCCTACCGGGCTAACCAAGGCTGGCTGCGTCGTCTTTGGCGTGCATGGCGCGGATACGATCTGGCGCGGCGCGCGACAGGTCTGGACCGGGCACGACACTGCAACACTGACTCAGCAGGGCGCCGCCAAGCTCGCCGAAACCATGCGGGCGCCGCCGGACATGGCCGGCAATATCGGGCTGTCGCTGGATATTGGCGTGGGATTCGGCCTCGCTGGCATGCTGAAGG
>NZ_JBFRHD010000042.1:0-5406 GCF_052115685.1 Cupriavidus sp. 2KB_3 | reverse complement strand
CTATTTCATGGCGTTTGGCGATCTCACCATAGCCTGCCTGACCGTCCAGGTAGCTCTGGATAACTGTCAGCCTGAACTGCTCCGAGTACCGATACATGAAAAAACACCCCAAAAGTTGGTGTCCAACTTTTGGGGTGCAGTTCAATCGCACGGGGCCTTCTTACAACTACGAGAAACGCGGGACCGATGACCGATCAGGCCGGGAACACGCCAGTCGACAGGTAGCGGTCACCGCGGTCGCAGACCACGAACACGATCGTCGCGTTTTCCACTTCCTCGGCCACGCGCAGCGCCACGCACAGCGCGCCGGCGGCGGAGATACCGCAGAAGATGCCTTCCTCGCGCGCCATGCGACGAGCCATGTGCTCGGCGTCGGCCTGCGACACCAGTTCCTGGCGGTCCACGGACTTCGGATCGTAGATTTTCGGCAGGTAGGCTTCCGGCCACTTGCGGATGCCGGGGATGCGCGAGCCCTCGGCCGGCTGCGCGCCGACGATCTGAATCGCCGGATTCTTTTCCTTGAGGAAGCGCGAGACGCCGGTAATCGTGCCCGTGGTGCCCATCGCCGACACAAAGTGCGTGATGCGGCCCTCTGTTTCCGCCCAGAGTTCCGGCCCGGTAGTCTCGTAATGCGCCAGCGGATTGTCCGGATTGGCGAACTGGTCGAGGATCACGCCCTTGCCTTCGCGCTCCATGGCGTCGGCGAGGTCGCGGGCGTATTCCATGCCGCCTTTGACCGGCGTGAGGATGATCTCCGCGCCGTAGGCCGACATGCTCTGCCGGCGCTCGAGGCTCAGGTCCTCCGGCATGATCAGCACCATGCGGTAGCCACGGATGGCCGCAGCCATGGCCAGCGCAATGCCGGTATTGCCCGAGGTGGCCTCGATCAGCGTATCTCCCGGCTTGATACGGCCGCGCGCCTCGGCGCCACGGATCATCGACAGCGCGGGACGGTCCTTGACGGAACCGGCCGGATTATTGCCTTCGAGCTTGCCGAGAATCACATTGCCGCGCGCCTCGATGGCGGCGCCCGGGATGCGCTGGAGTCTGACCAGCGGCGTGTTGCCGATGGTGTCTTCGATCGTCTTGTAGGCCATGGTGCAGGGGAATGTCGCGGGAGGGGCTGTCGCCAATGTCTTTGTTGTCGCTGGTCATTGTAATGCACCCACCTTACCCGCACCGGCAGGGCGGGCATTCCGCCCCCCTGCAGTCCACGCCATGCTGCCATGCCGCCAGATCAGTGCGGCAGCGCGGTTTCTTCGTCGCGGCCCTTGCCCAGCAGGTGATACAGCAGGATGGCGCCGAAGGTGGCTGTGCCGATGCCACCGAGCGTCATGCCGCCAAGCTTCAGCGTCAGGTCGCCGGCCGCCACGGTCAGCGTGGCGCCCACCGTGATCAGGTTGCGTGAGCTGGAGAAATCCACGCCGTTCTGCACCCAGATCCGCCCGGCTGTGGCCGAGATCAGGCCAAACACCACGATGGTCAGGCCGCCGATGACCGGGCCCGGAATCGTCAGGATCAGCGCGCCGAACTTCGGCGAGAAGCCGAGCAGGATGGCCACCGCCGCCGCCACCACGAAGATCAGCGTCGAATAGATGCGCGTCACCGCCATCACGCCCATGTTCTCCGCGTACGTGGTCACGCCCGTACCGCCGCCCGAGGCAGACAGCATCGTGGCCACGCCGTCGCCGATGAACGCCCGGCCGATATACGGGTCCAGGTTGCGGCCCGTCATCACGCCGATGGCCTTGATGTGGCCGAGGTTTTCCGCCACGAGCACGATCGCCACCGGGGCGATCAGCAGCATCGCGCTCGGCTCGAACACTGGCGCCGCGAACGCGGGCAGGCCAAACCAGGCGGCCGACACCACGCCCGAGAAGTCGATGGCCTTGCCCATGCCCATCACATTGGTGGCAATGTAATAGGCGAGGTAGCCGGCCAGCCCGCCCAGCAGCACCGGCAGGCGCCCCAGCATGCCCGGCGCGCGCACGGCGATCAGGCCCACGGCCAGCACGGTCAGCAGGCCGATCCAGGTATCGAGCGGTGCGGCGCTGACAGCCTTGACAGCCACCGGCGCCAGATTCAGGCCGATTGCCGCGACGATGGCGCCAGTCACCACGGGCGGCATCAGCTTCTCCACCCAGGCGTAGCCGGCCGCCTGCACGATCAGGCCGATCACCGTATAGACCGCCCCCGCCGCAATGATGCCGCCAAGCGCCACCGGGATGTTCAGGTTCGGGCCACTGCCGGCATAGCCGGTGGCCGCGATGACCACGGCGATGAACGCGAAGCTCGACCCCAGGTAGCTCGGCACGCGCCCACGCACGAACAGGAAGAAGATCAGCGTGCCGATACCCGAGAACAGGATGGCAATATTCGGGTTGAAGCCCATCAGGATCGGCGCGATGGCCGTGGAGCCGAACATCGCCACCACGTGCTGGATGCCCGCAAGAATCGTCTGCCCCGCGGGCAGCCGCTCGTCCGGGCCGATCACGCCCGATGTCTTGAGCCGCCATTTCGGCAGGAAGCCCGTGTCCTCGCCATTCGCCATGTTGTTTTCTCCCTGTTATCGACGTCGCGCATGATACTCCGCGCCGCCCTGGCCGCGAAGCGACCGGGCCGGCGCCGGCCGACAAGGAAGCACAACACATACCAGCCCCGGGCTGCTGACGCCCAGGGGCTGGGCCGCCGCATGGTCAGCGCGCCGCCTTCTGCGGCGACGGCGCCGGGCCGGCCTTTGTCCTGGCGTCCTTGGCATCCTTCCTGGCCGGCGCTGCCTTGCCGAACGTCAGCCCGGCAGCTTCGAGGTTGGCCACCGACTTCGGCCCCACGCCGGGTACCCGGTCCGAGAGATCGCCAGCGTCCTTGAAGGCGCCATGCTTATCGCGCTCGTCGAGGATCCGCTTGGCAGTGGCCGGCCCGATGCCCTTCACGCTGGTCAGCGCGGCCTCGTCGGCCACGTTGACGTCCACGTTGGCATAGGCCGCGCCACCGAACGCGAGCGACACCAGCAGCGCCGCCAGCATCCGGCGCATGCACTGGATCAGGGAAACATCGAAGGGATTGCGCATCAGAAAACTCCTTTCCATATTGGACTCAAGGCTCCGTGCCGGGATGGCGACGGAGCCTTGTCAGGATAGGAGCGGGTGACGGCCAGACACGCAGTCGGCCACAATCGTTCACAACATCCGCGCGGATGTGTGGCCAACTGCAACGAGGATGGTGCAATCAGCAGTCGGAAACGTCCGAAAGGTCAGCCGTTACGCTCGAGCAACCACTTGCAGTAGCGCGACACGCCTTCCTGCACCGTGAGGAACGGAGCGGTATAGCCCGCCGCGCGCAGACGCGATACGTCGGACTGCGTGAAGCACTGGTACTTGCCACGCAGCGCGTCGGGGAACTTCACGTATTCGACCAACCCTTCCTGCACCATCTCCTCGAGCGAGAGCGGCGGCTTGTCGTCGATCTCGCGCAGCGTGTTGACCACACTGGCGGCGATGTCGTTGAACGGCTGCGAGCGCCCGGTGCCAAGGTTGAAGATGCCGGACTTTTCCGGATGATCGAGGAAGTACAGGTTGACCTTGACCACGTCTTCCACGGACACGAAATCGCGGCTCTGCGTGCCCGGCGCGTAGCCGTTGTACTCGCCGAACAGCTTCACCGAGCCTTCGGCGCGGAACTGGTTGAAGTGGTGGAACGCCACCGACGCCATGCGGCCCTTGTGGTACTCGCGCGGGCCGTACACATTGAAGTAGCGGAAGCCGACGATCTGCGAGTGGGCCGCCGGCAGCCGGCGCCGCACCACCTGGTCGAACAGGAACTTCGAATAGCCATACACGTTCAGCGGGCGCTCGTACTCGCGGTCCTCGCGGAACATCGTCGACGCGCCGTAGGTGGCCGCCGACGAGGCGTAGAGGAACTGCGTGCCCTGCTCCAGGCAGGCTTCCATCAGCGCCAGCGTGTAGCGGTAATTGTTCTCCATCATGTAGCGGCCGTCGGTCTCCATGGTGTCGGAGCACGCGCCCTCATGGAACACCGCGCGAACCTTGCCGAAGTCCCCCCGCGCAAAGCGCTGGACGAATTCCGACTTGTCGAGGTAGTCGGCGATCTCGCAGTCCACGAGGTTGCCGAACTTCTCGGCCCGGGTCAGGTTGTCGACCGCGACGATATTGGTCTCGCCGCGCTCGTTCAAGCCCTTGACGAGGTTGCTGCCGATAAAGCCGGCGGCGCCGGTCACGATGATGGTCATGGTAGTTTCAGACTCGAATTTCGGACTTTTACGACACGCGCCTCAGGCGCCGAACAGTTCGGGATACGTGACAACAGCGGTACCCAGCTTGCCGACGACGATGCCGCCGGCCCGGTTGGCGTGCTGCACGGCTTCCTTGAGCGGCACACCGGCGCCAATCATGGTGGCGAGCGTGGCAATCACGGTATCGCCGGCCCCCGATACATCATAGACTTCGCGCGCCTGGGCCGAGACATGGAGCACCTCGGCTTCGGTATAGAGCGTCATGCCCTCTTCCGAGCGCGTCAGGAGCAGCGCCTCGAGCTGGAGCGAGCGGCGCAGGTTCTGGGCGCGAATGGTCAGGTCCGCCTCGGTCTTCCAGGCGCCCACCACGGCGCGCATCTCCGCCCGGTTCGGCGTGATCAGCGTGGCACCCCGGTAGCGCGAATAATCGTCGCCCTTGGGGTCCACCAGCACGGTGCGGCCGGCAGCGCGGCCCGCCTCCACCATGCGCCCGACGTGCGCCAGGCCGCCCTTGCCGTAGTCGGACAAGACCAGCACCTGGTAGTCGGCCACCAGGGCGTTGAAGCGGTCCTGTACCGAAGCCAGCACTTCGTTGGCCGGCGCGCTCTCGAAATCGACGCGCAGCAGCTGCTGCTGATGGGCCAGCACGCGCAGCTTGATCGTCGTGTTGAGGCTGGGATCGCGTTGCAGGTAGGGCTGCACGTGGCTCTCGGCCAGCAGCGCCTCGAGCGTGCGGCCCGGCTCGTCGTCGCCGATCACGCCGAGCATGCCTACCTGGGCGCCCAGCGCAGCGGCATTACGGGCCACATTGGCCGCCCCACCGAGGCGCTCGTCACTGCGCTTGACCTGCACCACCGGCACCGGCGCCTCCGGGGAAATGCGGTCCACGTCGCCAAACCAGTAACGGTCCAGCATCATGTCGCCCACCACCAGCACCTGCGATTGTCGAATCTGGTCCTGCGAAATCTGATTCTTGCTCATAGGGTCTCAGCGCATCGAGGCAGAGCGCCCGATCGCGTGGTATTCGATGCCGGCTGTCGCCATCGCATCGGGTTCATAGAGATTGCGGCCGTCGATGATGACCGGGGTCTTCAGCTTGGCGCGGATCTCGCTGAAATCCGGGCTGCGGAATACCTTCCACTCGGTCACGATCA
>NZ_JBFRHD010000041.1:0-5564 GCF_052115685.1 Cupriavidus sp. 2KB_3 | reverse complement strand
CAGCGCTGACCGCAGCGAAAAAAACTTCGCTGACCTGTTGACGAAACGCAGATAGTTCTTCATAATCTCGTTTCTCTGCTGCGACGCAAACGACGCAGCGCAGACAAGCAGTACCGCCCCCGGCAAAGCCGGTGTGGCCAGTTCTTTAACAACCAAACAACCGATAAGTGTGGGCGCTTGATGGCGAACGCCGCGGAGACTTCGGTCTGCGTGATGCTTCAAAAGTTATTAAGTGCTCGCACAGTAAAACATGTTCGGTTCGTTCTTCGGAATGGATCGAGTCAGTTTTCTGAGAGTGAGCGACCGCTCGAAAGAGCGAGGTGCTTCGGCACCACACAGGTATTGAACTGAAGAGTTTGATCCTGGCTCAGATTGAACGCTGGCGGCATGCCTTACACATGCAAGTCGAACGGCAGCACGGGAGCAATCCTGGTGGCGAGTGGCGAACGGGTGAGTAATACATCGGAACGTGCCCTGTTGTGGGGGATAACTAGTCGAAAGATTAGCTAATACCGCATACGACCTGAGGGTGAAAGCGGGGGACCGTAAGGCCTCGCGCAATAGGAGCGGCCGATGTCTGATTAGCTAGTTGGTGGGGTAAAAGCTCACCAAGGCGACGATCAGTAGCTGGTCTGAGAGGACGATCAGCCACACTGGGACTGAGACACGGCCCAGACTCCTACGGGAGGCAGCAGTGGGGAATTTTGGACAATGGGGGCAACCCTGATCCAGCAATGCCGCGTGTGTGAAGAAGGCCTTCGGGTTGTAAAGCACTTTTGTCCGGAAAGAAATGGCCCTGGCTAATACYCGGGGTCGATGACGGTACCGGAAGAATAAGCACCGGCTAACTACGTGCCAGCAGCCGCGGTAATACGTAGGGTGCGAGCGTTAATCGGAATTACTGGGCGTAAAGCGTGCGCAGGCGGTTTTGTAAGACAGGCGTGAAATCCCCGGGCTCAACCTGGGAATTGCGCTTGTGACTGCAAGGCTAGAGTGCGTCAGAGGGGGGTAGAATTCCACGTGTAGCAGTGAAATGCGTAGAGATGTGGAGGAATACCGATGGCGAAGGCAGCCCCCTGGGACGTGACTGACGCTCATGCACGAAAGCGTGGGGAGCAAACAGGATTAGATACCCTGGTAGTCCACGCCCTAAACGATGTCAACTAGTTGTTGGGGATTCATTTCCTCAGTAACGTAGCTAACGCGTGAAGTTGACCGCCTGGGGAGTACGGTCGCAAGATTAAAACTCAAAGGAATTGACGGGGACCCGCACAAGCGGTGGATGATGTGGATTAATTCGATGCAACGCGAAAAACCTTACCTACCCTTGACATGCCACTAACGAAGCAGAGATGCATTAGGTGCTCGAAAGAGAAAGTGGACACAGGTGCTGCATGGCTGTCGTCAGCTCGTGTCGTGAGATGTTGGGTTAAGTCCCGCAACGAGCGCAACCCTTGTCTCTAGTTGCTACGAAAGGGCACTCTAGAGAGACTGCCGGTGACAAACCGGAGGAAGGTGGGGATGACGTCAAGTCCTCATGGCCCTTATGGGTAGGGCTTCACACGTCATACAATGGTGCATACAGAGGGTTGCCAACCCGCGAGGGGGAGCTAATCCCAGAAAATGCATCGTAGTCCGGATCGTAGTCTGCAACTCGACTACGTGAAGCTGGAATCGCTAGTAATCGCGGATCAGCATGCCGCGGTGAATACGTTCCCGGGTCTTGTACACACCGCCCGTCACACCATGGGAGTGGGTTTTGCCAGAAGTAGTTAGCCTAACCGCAAGGAGGGCGATTACCACGGCAGGGTTCATGACTGGGGTGAAGTCGTAACAAGGTAGCCGTATCGGAAGGTGCGGCTGGATCACCTCCTTTCCAGAGGCTTGTGTTCACAAGTCAAGCGTTCACACTTATCGGTTTGTTTGCTGTTACAGCCAAGGGTCTGTAGCTCAGGTGGTTAGAGCACCGTCTTGATAAGGCGGGGGTCGTAGGTTCAAGTCCTACCAGACCCACCAAGTTATCCGGGGGATTAGCTCAGCTGGGAGAGCACCTGCTTTGCAAGCAGGGGGTCGTCGGTTCGATCCCGTCATCCTCCACCACTTACCTTGGTTGGTTTGCCAAATGAAAGCGCTTCAGCGTGAGCGCTTTCATTTGGCATTGCCAAGCGATTGGATTCGTTGAATCCGTCGGCTGTTCTTTAACAATATGGGATGTAGTAAAGGTGTCGCGCGAGCGTTGATGAGACGCTGAATTATCCAACGCGATACCGGGTTGTGATTGTATCAACCAAAATGTATTTAAGTGATCGAAAGATGACTTGGAATACGGCACAAACGCGAGAACTCAGACCTATGGTGAGTCGTGGCTCAAGCGAAAGCTGAGACACACTCGTTATAGGGTCAAGCGAACAAGTGCATGTGGTGGATGCCTTGGCGATTACAGGCGATGAAGGACGCGGTAGCCTGCGAAAAGCTTCGGGGAGCTGGCAAACAAGCTTTGATCCGGAGATGTCCGAATGGGGAAACCCGGCCCTTATGGGTCATCCCTGACTGAATACATAGGTCAGGGAAGCGAACGCGGCGAACTGAAACATCTAAGTAGCTGCAGGAACAGAAATCAACCGAGATTCCCAAAGTAGTGGCGAACGAAATGGGAAGAGCCTTGTACTCTTTAGCAGCATTGTTAGCAGAACGGGATGGAAAGCCCGGCCATAGCAGGTGATAGCCCTGTATGCGAAAACAGCGTTGTGGAACTAGGTGTACGACAAGTAGGGCGGGACACGTGAAATCCTGTCTGAAGATGGGGGGACCATCCTCCAAGGCTAAATACTCGTAATCGACCGATAGTGAACCAGTACCGTGAGGGAAAGGCGAAAAGAACCCCGGGAGGGGAGTGAAATAGATCCTGAAACCGCATGCATACAAACAGTCGGAGCCTGGAAACGGGTGACGGCGTACCTTTTGTATAATGGGTCAGCGACTTACATTCAGTGGCAAGCTTAACCGATTAGGGAAGGCGTAGCGAAAGCGAGTCCGAATAGGGCGTTGAGTCGCTGGGTGTAGACCCGAAACCAGATGATCTATCCATGGCCAGGTTGAAGGTGCGGTAACACGTACTGGAGGACCGAACCCACTAACGTTGAAAAGTTAGGGGATGAGCTGTGGATAGGGGTGAAAGGCTAAACAAATCTGGAAATAGCTGGTTCTCTCCGAAAACTATTTAGGTAGTGCCTCGTGTCTCACCTTCGGGGGTAGAGCACTGTCATGGTTGGGGGGTCTATTGCTGATTACCCCGCCATAGCAAACTCCGAATACCGAAGAGTGCAATCACGGGAGACAGACATCGGGTGCTAACGTCCGGTGTCAAGAGGGAAACAACCCAGACCGCCAGCTAAGGTCCCCAAATATAGCTAAGTGGGAAACGAAGTGGGAAGGCTAAAACAGTCAGGAGGTTGGCTTAGAAGCAGCCACCCTTTAAAGAAAGCGTAATAGCTCACTGATCGAGTCGTCCTGCGCGGAAGATGTAACGGGGCTAAGCTATATACCGAAGCTGCGGACGCACGCAAGTGCGTGGTAGGAGAGCGTTCTGTAAGCCTGTGAAGGTGTCTTGTAAAGGATGCTGGAGGTATCAGAAGTGCGAATGCTGACATGAGTAGCGATAAAGGGGGTGAAAGGCCCCCTCGCCGTAAGCCCAAGGTTTCCTACGCAACGTTCATCGGCGTAGGGTGAGTCGGCCCCTAAGGCGAGGCAGAGATGCGTAGCTGATGGGAAGCAGGTTAATATTCCTGCACCGTCGTATGATGCGATGGGGGGACGGATCGCGGAAGGTTGTCCGGGTGTTGGAAGTCCCGGTCCCTGCATTGGAGAAGGCGCTTAGGCAAATCCGGGCGCGTAATTCAAGGATGTGGGGCGAGCGGCCTTGAGCCGCGAAGCAATTGGAAGTGGTTCCAAGAAAAGCCTCTAAGCTTCAGTCATACGAGACCGTACCGCAAACCGACACAGGTGGGCGAGATGAGTATTCTAAGGCGCTTGAGAGAACTCGGGAGAAGGAACTCGGCAAATTGGTACCGTAACTTCGGGATAAGGTACGCCCTTGTAGCTTGACTGGCCTGCGCCAGGAGGGTGAAGGGGTTGCAATAAAATGGTGGCTGCGACTGTTTAATAAAAACACAGCACTCTGCAAACACGAAAGTGGACGTATAGGGTGTGACGCCTGCCCGGTGCCGGAAGATTAAATGATGGGGTGCAAGCTCTTGATTGAAGTCCCGGTAAACGGCGGCCGTAACTATAACGGTCCTAAGGTAGCGAAATTCCTTGTCGGGTAAGTTCCGACCTGCACGAATGGCGTAACGATGGCCACACTGTCTCCTCCCGAGACTCAGCGAAGTTGAAGTGTTTGTGATGATGCAATCTCCCCGCGGCTAGACGGAAAGACCCCATGAACCTTTACTGTAGCTTTGCATTGGACTTTGAACCGATCTGTGTAGGATAGGTGGGAGGCTTTGAAGCGTGGACGCTAGTTCACGTGGAGCCGTCCTTGAAATACCACCCTGGTTTGTTTGAGGTTCTAACCTTGGCCCGTGAATCCGGGTCGGGGACAGTGCATGGTAGGCAGTTTGACTGGGGCGGTCTCCTCCCAAAGTGTAACGGAGGAGTTCGAAGGTACGCTTGGTACGGTCGGACATCGTACCTAAAGTGCAATGGCAAAAGCGTGCTTAACTGCGAGACCGACAAGTCGAGCAGGTGCGAAAGCAGGACATAGTGATCCGGTGGTTCTGAATGGAAGGGCCATCGCTCAACGGATAAAAGGTACTCTGGGGATAACAGGCTGATACCGCCCAAGAGTTCATATCGACGGCGGTGTTTGGCACCTCGATGTCGGCTCATCTCATCCTGGGGCTGTAGCCGGTCCCAAGGGTATGGCTGTTCGCCATTTAAAGAGGTACGTGAGCTGGGTTTAAAACGTCGTGAGACAGTTTGGTCCCTATCTGCCGTGGGCGTTGGAATCTTGACGGGGGCTGCTCCTAGTACGAGAGGACCGGAGTGGACGTACCGCTGGTGTACCTGTTGTCTCGCCAGAGGCATCGCAGGGTAGCTATGTACGGAAGAGATAACCGCTGAAAGCATCTAAGCGGGAAACTCGCCTGAAGATGAGGATTCCCTGGAGGCTTGACCTCCTTGAAGGGTCGTTCGAGACCAGGACGTTGATAGGCTGGGTGTGGAAGCGCAGTAATGCGTTAAGCTAACCAGTACTAATTGCCCGTAAGGCTTGATCCTATAACCAGTGTGTCTTACCTGGTGTAGCGGTTCGCCGCCTTGTGCCACGATGGTACAAACACAACCAATCTTTACTACTCCCAGATTCGCCGTGCTGACAYGAGTCAGCWYGGCAACCCCTCATGCCTGGTGACCATAGCGAGTCGGAACCACCCCTTCCCATCCCGAACAGGACCGTGAAACGACTTTGCGCCGATGATAGTGCGGACTACCCGTGTGAAAGTAGGTCATCGCCAGGCTCTTATACCCAAAACCCCCAGCCCCAAAAGGCTGGGGGTTTTGCTTTT
>NZ_JBFRHD010000040.1:0-11089 GCF_052115685.1 Cupriavidus sp. 2KB_3 | reverse complement strand
CGTTCGCAACCTGGCAATTGCCTTCGAGCACTACAACGAGCAACACCCCCATAGCGCCCTGAATTACCGCTCTCCGCGGGAGTTCAGGCGGGCTGTGGGGTTCTCAACCTAAGGGTGAGACCGTGTCCGGGGATACGGGAGCAAATCCATCGAACCGCAACCTACCGTCCCACTTCGCTTTTCAGATTCGCTGAAGTCACCCACGAAAACGCAGTGCCTCCACGACTAACGAGAACGCCGGAGAAGGCTGCCGTCGACTCGGGTAGTAAAGGTGGTACCCAGAAAATTTCGGGCACCAGTCTTCCAGCACGCGCACCAGCCGCCCGGCGCTGACATGGGGCATCACCTCGTCTTCGGGCAGCAGGGCGACGCCCAAGCCGGCGAGCGCAGCTTCCACTTGCGGCGGCGTGGTGTTAAAGATGAGGGGCCCGTCCACGCGCACGTTCGCCTTGCGGCCGCGACGCTCGAAGTCCCAGACGTATAGGCCGCCGGAAGTCGGCATGCGCTGATTGATGCAACGATGCTCCGTCAGATCCCGGGGCTGTTTCGGCGCCGGGTGGGACGCAAAATACTCGGGTGATGCGACCACCGCCAGGCGCAGCGCTGGGCCGATCGCGACGGCGATCATGTCCTTGTCGATCGTGCTGCCGATGCGCACGCCCGCATCGAAGCGGTCGGCCACGATGTCGCGGAAGCCGTAGTTCACGTCGAACTCCACCGTGATGTCCGGGTACTCCCGCAGTAAGGGCGCGAGCCTGGGCAGCAGGCTGCTTTGCAGCACGTGGTCGCCGCAGGTGATGCGGACCGTGCCGGCCGGTTTGTCCCGCAGTTCGGTCAAGGCATCGAGCTCGGATTCGATCTCGTCGAAACGCCGCCCGATGGCCTGCATCAGGCGCTCGCCGGCAGCCGTCGTCGAGACGCTGCGCGTCGTCCGCGTCAGGAGGCGGATCTGCAACCGCTCCTCCAGGCCGCGGATGGATTGGCTCAGGGCCGATTGTGTGACCCCCAGGCTCGCCGCGGCGCGCGTGAAGCTGCCCTCCCGCGCGACGGTCACGAATCCCAGCAAGTCGTTCAGGTTCCTCCTCGCCACGATTCCCACCTCCCATTCATTAGTCGGGCTACTAAATGCATTCAGAATTCATTATCTAGTAGCGCGCGTGGGTCGTCACCATAATTTGGGGCATGACTAAAGCTCCCTCGACCCTCGCTCCCCAACTCTGCAGCAAGCCGCTGCCAGCGCAATCGCGTGTCGCTGCTGCTACGAGCGGCGAACCATCGAGCCACTGGAGTGGCGTGTTCGCGATGGCGCTATGCGTCTTTGCACTGATTGCATCGGAGTTCATGCCGGTCAGCCTGCTCACGCCGATCGCGTCGGATCTGCGCGTCAGCGAGGGCGTGGCCGGTCAGGCGATCGCCGTGTCCGGCGCTTTCGCTGTCTTGACTGGCCTCCTGCTTCCGGCGCTGGCGCAGCGGTTGGATCGCAAGACCGTCCTGTTGTGTATGACCGCTTCCATGGCCGTATCCGGCGCCCTGATCGCTTCGGCGCAGGGTCTTGTGATGTACATGATGGGCCGGATACTGATCGGAGTGTCCGTCGGCGGCTTCTGGTCCATGTCTGCCGCTACGGCCATCCGGCTCGTGCCCGCGCCGAAGGTCCCGTGCGCGCTGGCGATCTTTAACGGCGGCAATGCGCTCGCCACGGTCATCGCCGCACCGCTGGGCAGCTTCATCGGCTCGCTGGTCGGATGGCGGGGTGCCTTCTTCGGTCTCGTGCCCGTCGCGGTGCTCGCCTTCGCCTGGCAATGGGCGAGCCTGCCGTCGATGCCGGCAGACGCACCGGCTCCCGGATCCCGCAATGCACTGCGCCTGCTGTCGGAGCCGCTGGTGCTGCGGGGGATGGCGGCAGTTGGCCTTCTCTTCATGGGGCAGTTCGCGCTTTTCACCTATGTGCGCCCCTTTCTGGAAACGACGACGAACGTCAACGCCTCGACCCTGTCGCTGGTACTGCTCGCGATCGGGGTGGCGGGCCTCATCGGCACCGCCTTCATCGGCTGGTTCCTCTCGCGCAACCTGTACCGGACGCTGGTCGCCATCCCGCTCGCGATGGCCGCGGTGGCCGTGGCGCTGGCTCTGTTCGGAGAACAAACCGGCGCCGCCGTTGGGCTGCTGGCGATGTGGGGGTTGCTCGCGACTGCCGCGCCCGTCGGCTGGTGGAGCTGGCTGGCAACGACGCTGCCGGAAAGTGCCGAAGCGGGTGGCGGGCTGATGGTGGCCGTGGTTCAGCTGGCCATTGCACTGGGCTCGACGGTCGGAGGACTGCTATTCGATGCCCACGGCTACGCCAGCACCTTCGGCTTCAGCGCACTCCTCCTGGTGTCTGCAGCCGCCCTGGCATTGACGACGGCGAATCGCAGTCGCCGGGTGGCGTGATTCACTGCGTGAGGTGTAGGACCTGCTATCGCCGTCCGGGCGGTACTCCAGGCGGCACTCGACGGAAAACCGGTGGAGTGGTTGGAACCCGTTTCCGATAAACACGATTTGGGAGAGAAGTTATGATCAAGGACAAAGTTGCCATCATCACGGGCGCTTCGTCGGGCATCGGTGCGGCGACCGCCAGACTGCTAGCGTCAAGAGGCGCCAAGGTGGTCCTGTGCGCTCGCCGCGAAAAGGAGCTGAAACGACTCGCGGATGAGATTGAGAAGGCTGGCGGCCAAGCTGCGTACTGCGCGCTCGACGTGACCCGGCAGTCTGACAACGACGACATCGTCAGTCTGGCAAAGGAAACTTTCGGGCGCGTCGATATCATGTTTCTGAACGCCGGGCTCATGCCAAGTTCTCCCCTCTCGGCCCTGAAGACGGAAGACTGGCACCGCATGATCGACGTGAACGTCAAGGGCGTCCTCAACGGCGTCGCTGCCGTGTTGCCCTCGTTCATCGCACAGAAGGCGGGCCACGTGATCGCGACGTCGTGCGTGGCAGGCCTGAAGGCCTATCCCGGCGGGGCCGTGTACGGCGGCACCAAGTGGTTCGTGCGTGACTTCATGGAGGTCTTGCGCATGGAGTCCGCAATGGAGGGAACGAACATCCGGACGGCGACGATCTATCCGGCGGCCATCAACACCGAGTTGCTGGACACCATCAGCCACAAGGCGTCGGCCGACAGCATGCATGCCATCTACCGGCAGTACGGCATCAGCGCGGACCGAGTCGCCGAGGTCGTGGCGTTCGCCATCGATCTCCCCGACGACACTACCGTCAACGAATTTACGGTGGGGCCAGCCAACCAGCCCTGGTAAGACGGCAAAACACGAGGAGCGAGAGCATGAGGATCAGACCCATTGTGGCCGCGGCGCTTTGCATGAACCTGATGCAGGCCTACGCCGTTCCGCCGCTGGCTGCTGCCGGTCCCAACGCGAACACCACGGGCGAACGACGCATCTGGATGGCGGTCGGTGAACGCCGTTTTTCGATCACGCTCGCGGACGACGAAGCGGCCCGTGAATTCGCGGCCTGCTTGCCGCTCACGCTTGACATGCCGGACCTGAACGGCAACGAGAAGCATGCGAAGCTTCCGAAGGCCCTGCCGACCAAGGACAGTCGACCTGGAACGATCCGCTCTGGCGATCTCATGCTGTGGCGCGCGGACACGCTGGTCGTCTTCTATCTCACGTTCGACTCGCCGTACTCCTACACACGGCTGGGCCGCATTGACGAGTCGGCGTCGCTGCCGGACGGGCTCGGCCAGGGGCCGGTGCGGATCGTGTTCACGCGGGACTAACTGCGGCGGTATGCCCAGGGCCTCCCCGGCATCGACTGGGGCCACACTCCGGCTCGCGCCATTGCCAAAGCCGAAAGCCGCCCTCACTCTCTCTGACTGGAGATTGCGTGATGTCGACGTCGCACGTCCAATTTGCGCCAACCGCCGGCGAACACGCCAGACCAGCCCTGAGTTCCAGTCCATGGTTCCCCGGCTATCAGCAATGCCGAATCACGGAGTCAGTCCCATGAATATTCGTTTGACCGTCAACGGACAGGTGCTCTCCGCGACCTTGGAGGACAACGCCTCCGCGCTCGACTTTTTCGGCCTGTTGCCGCTGACGCTGAATCTGGAAGATTACGCCTCCACCGAGAAGATTGCGCACCTGCCCAAGAAGCTCTCCACGGCCGGAGCACCAGCGGGCATGACGCCCTCCGTTGGCGATATTACCTACTACGCGCCCTGGGGCAACCTGGCCATCTTCTACAAGGCCTTCGGCCATGCCGACGGCCTCGTCAAGCTCGGCCGCATCGATGGCGACATTCAGGCGCTGCGCGCCGGTGGGCCCCTGAAGGCACGCATCGAAGGTGCGGGGAGATTGATAGGCCGGGCAACGCTCACCCTTAAACACTGAAAGGAATAGCCATGGAACTCAAACGCGCCGGATCTCAGCCCTCCATGAAAGGGCCTGCCGAGTGGTTCACCGGAACCGTTCGCATCGACCCGCTGAACACCCCAACCAGGTCCATCGCTGCCGTCAGGCCGGCGGACGTCCAGATGGCGCCGTCCGCCACGAAGATATGGTCAGGCTCGATGCGCGCGGCAGGGCAGCGCGCCTGCAGGGCGTCGGCGAACGCCCAATGTGTCGTCGCCCGTTTGCCATCTAGCAGACCCGCATCCGCCAGCACGAAGGCATCGGTGCAAAGGCCGCCGTGCGGCGTGAGTGCTCGGACGCCGTACGCACGAAATCCAGCTCCTGGGCGGTGCTGCCGCGCTGGGTAGGATCGACGATGCCGCTAATCATCCAAGTATCGGCCTCGGTGCTCGAATGCACGGGTGTCGTCTTGACGGAAATACCGCGGGACGCATGCACCTCGCCGCCTTCGAGAGAGTAGTTCCGGTAGTTCCACGCGCAGCTTGCCGCGCGCCTTGCCCGCGCTGGATCCGATCACGGACTTCACGTCGGTGATGGCGAGCAGTATCGTGAGGCAGTGTTCGCAGAAGGTCATGTCGGCCGGGGGGGCGAACCTGGCGCGTGGTCCGTTGCAGCAGTTTCACTTGCAGATGGGCTTCGAGTGCTGGATCAGCAAGGTGGACCCGCTGCGCAATTGTTAGCCTCGTACACCCCAACTACAAGAGATTTGACGCAGGACAAGTCTCAATATCCCTCCTCAAATACAGTGACCTAACAGTAGCGTCAGAAGTTCAAGACCATTTGTGGGATTTGAGTTCCTGAACTTCCGCGCGTGGTGGAATTCCTAACGCGACTGAGCATGCGTCAGGACGCGTTCATTGGCTGTATCAGGCGAGCAGCAGGAACACCGCATACCTGTGATGCGTGCGCCGCAAAGAGGCTCGCCACGGAGGAGTTGACCATGATTAAACGACTATTCCCGCTAGCGATTTACGCGCTGATGTTTGCAGTGCCGGCAGGCATTGCGCTTGCACAGGCTAGTCCTCGCGCAGGATCGAAAGCAGACTATGAGGCTGCAACGAAGCAAGCAGACACCGACTATAAGATGGCTAGCGAAAAATGCGCCGGACTGAAAGCCAATGCCAAGGATATTTGCAAGGCCGAGGCCAAGCGTGATCGCGAGATGGCCAAGGCGGAGGCTAAGGCGAAGCAAGAAGGCACGGAGAAAGCCCGGGCTCATGCACATAAGGTCAAAGCCGACCGAGACTACGATGTCGCAAAGGAGATGTGCGACGACAAGACGGGCAACGCCAAGGACGTGTGCATGAAGGAAGCCAAGGCTGACCATGAGAAGGCACTAGGAGCTGTCAAGGTCGAAAAGGCGAAGGTGGATGCCGGTGCTGATGTCTCTGAGGCCCGCAGCGAGGCCAAGAAGGACACCCTGGATGCGAACTATGAGGCCGACAAGCAAAAGTGCGATGCGATGTCCGGCGGCGCCAAGGATAAATGCATTTCGGACGCGAAAGTTAAGTACGGAAAGTAGCAATAGGCTCGGTTCGCGGTGCGTGCTGTCGTCGTTTGTTGCAAAGGCGGGCGGGCGGGTCGGGCCGCGGACTTGCTATCTGGAATCTGAAAAGGAGTTGACCATGAACTGGGATCAGATCGAAGGCAAGTGGGAGCAAGCCAAAGGCAGGGTCAGGTAGATGCGGTGGGACGACTGGGGCGCTGTTTGCGGCGACGAGGTGTTCTGTTAGCCACGCAATGCTGCCCGCGACCCGTGGGGAGCGCCGTCTCCGCCATGGTTTGAGCGAGGGACCGCATCATGTTGTGCTACGCGTTGCTTTTCTTCTTAATCGCCCTGGTCGCGACGGTATTTGGCTTGGGTATGATCGCCGCAGGCGCTTTGGAAATCGCCAAGATCGTCCCCGGTTGTCTCGCGGTAGCTATCTTTGCGCCAGATCAATGTGCTCCCCCTGGCACCTGCCAAAACTAGATTGATTATCCAACCGATCTGCCGCAATTCAAGCCTCTCAGATCCTCGCGACGACCGGCTGCATAAGGAGACGCGAAATGAGCTTAGGAACCATCCTTCTTATCGTTTTGGTACTGGTGCTAATCGGAGTGATTCCGGCGTGGCCGCACAGCCGGAGTTGGGGTTATGCACCGAGCGGCGTACTCGGACTTGTGTTGCTAATTATCATCGTTTTACTGGTACTGGGTCGTCTCTAATAGACGGATGCGCATGCTTGCAACCGCTTGGTGCCGCACATCAGTAAGGCGGTCGGAAGTTGTGCGTGACGTCGCATTCGGGCTGGGGTGACTGCGACAAAGAAGGCCGCCGGGTTACCACGCAAGGTTTGAACAAATCCAAGTATGAAGACAGATATGGTCACCATTGAGCGCCGCCCGTGGAGCCGGTTTGTTTCAATCGCCGGACCATATTGGTTTTCGACGGATAAATGGCGAGCGAGGCTTCTCCTTGTCCTGTTGATACTGCTGCTTCTAGCCCAAACCTGGACTAATGTGCTGTTCAATCAACAATCCGGGGAGTTCACGTCCGCATTGGCCGCAAGAGACACGCCGAGATTCTGGACTTCAATCGAAACGTGTGTCTACATCTTGATTTTGGCGATACCAGTTTACGCTTTTTATTATTTCGTGCGAAATAAACTGGCGATATACTGGCGCCGCTGGCTGACCGATCAATATTTGGAGCGATACTTTAACAATCTGGCTTACTATAAATTGGATGCCAGTCAGGCGATCGATAATCCAGATCAGCGGATAGCGGAGGATATTAATACGTTCACTCGTCAGTCTCTCTATTTCCTTCTTGTCGGTATTGGGGCAATGCTGCAACTCATGGCTTTCAGCGGCGTGCTTTGGTCGATATCAAGAACGCTGGTCTATTTTTTGATTGTCTATGCGATCGCGGGCACGGTCGTGTCGGTATTTTTATTCGGACGGATTTTGATCGGCCTAAATTTCTCCCAGCTCAGAAGAGAGGCGGATTTTCGATTCAGTTTGGTCCGCGTACGTGAAAATGCAGAACCGATTGCATTTTATCGTGGCGAGGAAAAAGAAGCGTTACATGTCCGGGGGCGATTCGCGGAAGCCTTTGAAAATTACAACCAACTCATTAACTGGCAGTTAAGGCTAAATTTTTTTCAGTACGGCTATGCTTTTTTAACCATCATGCTTCCCGGTGCGATTGTCGCTTCGCGGGTTCTCTCCGGTGAGCTTGAAGTGGGGCGCGCGATCCAGGCCGCCGGCGCGTTTGCTGCAATATTGAGTGCGCTGACAATCATCGTCGATAATTTTGAGAACCTAAGCCTGTTTGTGGCAGGGCTGGACCGCCTGGACACGTTTTCAATGTATCTCACGGCAAAACCTGCGAGCCCGAAGGATGCCGACGACAAGATTCAAATAGTTCAAGACACCCGTTTAGCGCTGGAGCACGTGACCCTTCGGACGCCAAACTGCGAGCGCACGTTGATCGAAGACCTATCTGTCTCCATCAATCCAGGGGAGGGCCTCCTCATTGTGGGCGTGAGTGGGGGTGGCAAGAGTTCGCTCTTACGCGCGGTGGCAGGCTTGTGGGACACTGGCAAGGGGCGGATCGTTCGGCCAAGTCCGGAGGAGATGCAGTTCTTGCCGCAACATCCCTACATGGTGCCGGGTAGCTTGCGAGACCAGTTGTTATACCCGAACAACAGCGGGAGAGTATTGGACAGAGAACTTTTGCGGCTGCTGGAGATTGTGAACCTTCCGGATCTTATCGAGAGATTTGGGGGACTGGATGCGGACCTGGACTGGGGAAAGGTTCTCTCCGTCGGTGAGCGCCAACGAATCGCTTTCGCTCGCGTGTTGCTTTCAAGGCCGCGGTACGCCATGTTGGATGAGGCGACGAGCGCGTTAGATATTGGCAATGAGGAGGATCTGTATTCGCAACTGTGCAGCACCTCTACGACTCTCGTAAGCGTCAGCCACCGACCAACGCTCCTAAATGGATTTGCTCCCGTATCCCCGGACACGGTCTCACCCTTAGGTTGAGAACCCCACAGCCCGCCTGAACTCCCGCGGAGAGCGGTAATTCAGGGCGCTATGGGGGTGTTGCTCGTTGTAGTGCTCGAAGGCAATTGCCAGGTTGCGAACGGCCGTCTCCGCATCCGGCTTGGGCATGAAGGCGACGTAGTCTCGCTTCATGGTCTTTACGAAGCTCTCCGCCATGCCATTGCTCTGCGGACTGCATACCGGTGTGGTCAGCGGCTTCAGACCGATGGCCGAGGCAAAGGATCTGGTTTTTTCCGCCGTGTAGCCCGAGCCGTTATCGCTCAGCCACTCGATTTCCGTTGGCGTCTGCTGTACGTCGCCGAACCGATTCTCCACGGCCGCCAGCATTACATCCCGAACCACGTCGCCGCTATGTCCGCCCGTCGTCGCTGCCCAGCTCATGGCCTCACGATCGCAGCAGTCCAAGGCAAACGTGACCCGCAGTGGCTCGCCGTTGTCGCAGCGGAACTCAAATCCGTCGGAACACCAGCGCCGATTGCTTTGCATCACCGCAACCTTACCCTCGTGCCTGCGCTGCTGGCGTCGTGGAGCGGCCCTGCGCTGCAGTAGCAGTCCATGCATGCGCATGACCCGGTAGACGCGTTTGACGTTGACCGCGGGCACGCCCTGACGCTCTCGCTCGCGGCGCAGCACGCCCCAGACCCGGCGGTAGCCGTAGCTGGGCAGATGTGCAACGGCGCCGCGAATCTCTTCGATCAGCCCAGCGTCATTAGTCTGCCTGGCACTGCGCCCATCCCGCCAATCAGCAGGTCTAGCCAGCTTGGCCGCCACGTTCGAGCGCGCTACACCGAGGACGTCACAGACTCGCTTCACTGGTCGTCCCCCGGCAATGAGGGTGAGCGCGCAATCCATTTTCGCGACTTCATTACCTCCACCGCCTCGCGGAGAATCTCGTTCTCCATGGTCTTCTTGCCAAGCAACCGCTGCAGTTCCCGGACTTGCTTGAGGGCATCGCCGAGCTCGGATGCAGGAACAACTTCCTCCCCGGCACTGACCGCCGACAGGCTGCCGTCCTGGTAGAGCTTGCGCCATTGGAAGAGCTGATTCGGATTCACCCCGTGCCGGCGCGCCACCATCGATACGGTCTTGCCCGGCTCGCAGCTCTCGCGCACCATGGCCAGCTTCTCGTCAGGTGTCCAGCGCCGCCGGCGCTCAGGGCCCGTCAGCACTTCCACCACTTCTTGCTTTGATCTAGTCATAATCTATGGTCGCCCCCTATTTTGCAATGCAGGTTCTTGATGTTGTTGCGGGCTTGCTCAAATCTATTCGGCGTCGTAGTGGGAACAAGGTCCCGCGCCTCGATGAGAGTCGCGCCTGACGATCCTAAAAAACACATCGGCTTCTAAAGCCTTTATGACTATCGGGTTGTTCGTTCAGGCCGGTATGCCGTTTACGTCATCAAATTTCCAGCGATCGCAAAACCAGATGGTTGATCCAGACCTTGACTTCTCTTGTTTCAAACAGGCAGCGGCTGGCGATTAGAAGCAACGAACGTGGTGTGCTTCGCAGCGATAGCCCATGCGACTCGAGCTAGCTTGTTTGCCAAGGCGCAAGCCACGACGCTCGAGTGTCTCCGTGCCAATAGAGATCGCACCCATTCAGCCAGTGCACCGGCTCGTTTATCGACGTCTCGCATATACGAGCGCGCACATTGCACGAGCAGCCGTCGGATGTTCTTGTCTCCTCGCTTGCTGATCCCCAACAGATTGGCTCTCCCGCCTGTGCTGTACTGACGTGGCACAAGGCCAATCGATGCCGCGAAGTCTCGGCTGTTGCGGTACTGCTTTCCGTCGCCCACTTCGGCTGATAGCACGCTCGCAGTAATGGGCCCAACGCCAGGAATCGTCATTAGACGCTGCCCGATGTCGTCGGTGGAAAGTTGACGTGCTAGCTCCTTGTCGATCTCGGCAATCTGTGCATCGAGATACTTGTAGTGGGTGTGGAGGCGCTCAAGGATCGCTATGAGTTGCGGAGGAAGCGGATGTTCTGCAATGACGGCTGGCAGGCGCTTCATCACGGTGTTGCCCACCGGCAGGCTGATGCCGAACTCCAGAAGGAATGCATGCACCTGGTTTCCAGTGCCTACCCTATCGCGGACAAACGAATCCCGAACACGGTGCAATGCCAATAGAACTTGTTGCGACTCCGTTCGCGGTGTGGCAAACCGCATGGAGGGTCGTGACGCCGCTTCGCAGATCGCCTCGGCATCGGCGAAGTCTTTCTTGTTGCTCTTCACGAATGGCCGGACGAAGTGTGGGGCAATCAATCGAACCTTGTGGCCGAAACTGCTCAGCGTGCGCGCCATGAAATGAGCACCGGAACACGCTTCCATCGCAATCGTGCACGTCGGGAAATTGGCAAGCAACTGCACCAGTTGCTTGCGCGTCACCTTACGGTGAAACACTTCCTTGCCGTTCTTATCTTGGCCATGCAGATGGAACGAATGCTTGCCAAGGTCAATACCCACCAGCGCTGCGTCTTCCATGATGGTTCCCCTTCGGTAAAGATCTCCGTAGCGTACGCGCTTCGCGGAGGCGGGGGCGACCATCCCATTAACACAGTCGTATGCCTACCCGCTATTTTACGTGGGCGACCGTGTCCGGTGATTCAAGGGGCTGATCCAT
>NZ_JBFRHD010000039.1:0-18798 GCF_052115685.1 Cupriavidus sp. 2KB_3 | reverse complement strand
TTCGTCGTACTTCTTGGCTGCGCCGCCAAACTTCGCAGCCAGCACCGTGGCGATTGCTGCCGTCAGCGTCGTCTTGCCGTGGTCAACGTGACCAATCGTACCTACGTTCACGTGCGGCTTGGTCCGCTCGAACTTTTCCTTTGCCATTTTTCAGCTCCTAATGGAATGCAGTCTTGTTGTTTCATCGCGCCGCCGCACCGGCAGGCGCGGCGGCAAACTTCCAATTACTTGCCCTTGGCCGTGATCACGGCTTCGGCGATGTTCTTGGGTGCCTCGGCGTAATGCTTGAATTCCATGGTGTACGTGGCGCGGCCTTGCGTGGCCGAGCGCAGCGACGTGGAATAACCGAACATTTCCGACAGCGGGACTTCGGCCTTGATGATCTTGCCGCCACCCACCATGTCGTCCATGCCCTGCACGATGCCGCGGCGGGACGACAAGTCGCCCATCACCGTACCCGTGTAGTCTTCCGGCGTTTCCACTTCCACGGCCATCATCGGCTCGAGCAGAACCGGGCTGGCCTTGCGCATGGCTTCCTTGAAAGCCATCGAACCGGCCATGCGGAACGCGTTTTCGTTCGAGTCCACATCGTGGTACGAACCAAACGTCAGCGTGACCTTCACGTCCACCACCGGGAAGCCAGCCAGAATACCGGCCGACAGCGTGTCGACGATACCCTTTTCAACCGCCGGGATGTATTCGCGAGGAATCACACCACCCTTGATGGCGTCGATGAACTCGAAGCCCTTGCCCGGCTCTTGCGGTTCCAGCGTGATCACAGCGTGACCGTACTGGCCGCGGCCGCCCGACTGCTTGACGAACTTGCCTTCGACGTCTTCGGCCTTCTTGCGAATGGTTTCGCGGTAGGCCACCTGCGGCGCGCCGATGTTGGCTTCCACGCCGAATTCGCGCTTCATGCGGTCGACCAGAATTTCGAGGTGGAGCTCGCCCATGCCCGAAATGATGGTCTGACCCGATTCTTCATCGGTACGCACGCGGAACGACGGATCTTCAGCGGCCAGGCGGTTCAGGGCGATGCCCATCTTTTCCTGGTCAGCCTTGGTCTTCGGCTCAACAGCCTGCGAGATCACCGGCTCCGGGAACACCATGCGCTCGAGCACGATCGGGGCAGCAGGATCGCACAGCGTATCGCCCGTGGTGGCGTCCTTCAGGCCCACCGCAGCGGCGATGTCGCCGGCCAGCACTTCCTTGATTTCTTCGCGCTGGTTGGCGTGCATCTGCAGAATACGGCCCAGACGCTCCTTCTTCTGCTTCACCGGGTTGTACACGGTGTCGCCCGAATTGATCTTGCCCGAGTACACGCGGAAGAAGATCAGCTGGCCAACGAACGGGTCGGTCATGATCTTGAACGCCAGCGCCGAGAACTTCTCGCTGTCGTCAGCCTTGCGCTCGAGCTTCTTTTCGTCGTCGCGCTCGTCCACGCCCGTAACCGGCGGAATATCCACCGGCGACGGCAGGAAGTCGATCACGGCGTCGAGCATACGCTGCACGCCCTTGTTCTTGAACGCGGTGCCGCACAGCATCGGCTGGATTTCACAGGCGATGGTACGGTCACGCAGCGCCTTGACGATCTCGGCACGGGTCAGCTCTTCGCCACCCAGGTACTTTTCCATCAGCTCTTCGCTGGCTTCGGCGGCGGACTCGACCATCTTCTCGCGCCATTCTTCAGCGGTGGCTTGCAGTTCGGCCGGGATGTCCTGGTACTCGAACTTCACGCCCTGGCTGGCTTCGTCCCAAATGATCGCCTTCATTTCCAGCAGATCGACGACGCCCTGGAAGCCGTCTTCAGCGCCGATCGGCACCACGACGGGCACCGGGTTGGCCTTCAGGCGGTTCTTCAGCTGGTCGTAGACCTTGAAGAAGTTGGCGCCGGTACGGTCCATCTTGTTCACGAAGGCCAGACGCGGCACGCCGTACTTGTTGGCCTGGCGCCACACGGTTTCCGACTGGGGCTGCACGCCACCCACTGCGCAGTAGACCATGCAGGCACCGTCCAGCACGCGCATGGAGCGCTCCACCTCGATGGTGAAGTCCACGTGGCCCGGGGTGTCGATGATGTTGAAGCGATGCTCGGGATAGTTCCCGGCCATGCCCTTCCAGAAGGCGGTGGTGGCAGCGGAGGTGATCGTGATGCCACGCTCCTGCTCCTGCTCCATCCAGTCCATGGTGGCCGCGCCATCGTGCACTTCACCGATCTTGTGGTTCACACCGGTGTAGAACAGGATCCGCTCGGTCGTGGTGGTTTTACCCGCGTCAATGTGAGCCGAAATACCGATATTGCGGTAGCGCTCAATGGGAGTCTTACGAGCCACTTTAATCCTCTATTCGTCCGTGAGGCGCCGGCATCTCATCGCCCGCGCCCCTAACACAAACGGGCGAGATGTGTAGCAACACAGCCCGCCCGGCAACCAACAACGTGTCTCGCTCGCTTTAGAAGCGGAAGTGCGAGAACGCCTTGTTGGCTTCGGCCATGCGGTGCACTTCGTCGCGCTTCTTCATCGCGCCGCCACGGCCTTCCGATGCTTCCAGCAGCTCACCTGCCAGGCGCAGCGCCATCGACTTCTCGCTGCGTTTCTTCGCGGCCTCGCGCAGCCAACGCATCGCCAATGCCAAACGACGCGACGGACGGACTTCGACCGGAACCTGATAGTTGGCGCCGCCCACGCGACGGCTCTTCACTTCCACCACCGGCTTCACGTTGTTGATGGCAACGGAAAACACTTCGATGGGGGCCTTGCCTGCCTTCTTTTCGATCTGGTCGAACGCGCCGTACACAATGCGTTCGGCAACCGACTTCTTGCCGTCCAGCATCAGCACGTTCATGAACTTGGCAACTTCAACGTTGCCGAACTTCGGATCAGGCAGAACTTCCCGCTTGGGGACTTCACGACGACGTGGCATCTTCTTTCCTTTAGATTCAGTTGAGAGCGCGTCACTTATCGCGGCTCTCCGGCCACCAACTAGCTTGCCTGCATGGCAAATTCGCCGGGTGACCACTTACTCGACGGCACGGCGCATAACTCTCCGTTGTACCGCCGCCTGGTGACAGCACCATGACTCGCGCCACAGGCCATCTTCTTGTTGCTGCTGCGGGCAATCGCTTGCCCAGGTGCCCTGAAAACGATCAGGCAGCCTTCGGACGCTTCGCGCCGTACTTCGAACGAGCTTGCTTGCGGTCCTTCACGCCTTGCAAGTCGAGCGAGCCACGGACGATGTGGTAACGCACACCCGGCAGATCCTTCACACGGCCGCCGCGGATCAGCACGACCGAGTGTTCCTGCAGGTTGTGGCCTTCACCGCCGATGTACGAGATGACCTCGAAACCGTTGGTCAGGCGCACCTTGGCGACCTTACGCAGTGCCGAGTTCGGCTTCTTCGGCGTCGTGGTGTACACACGGGTGCACACGCCGCGACGCTGCGGGCAGTTCTCAAGCGCAGGGCTCTTGCTCTTGACGACTTCAGAGACACGCGGCTTGCGAACCAGTTGGTTGATAGTTGGCATTGTTCAATCCAGCTTGGTTTTACAAAAACACCCCTCCGCCGGCTCCATATCAATGAACTCGGCCTGAGGGGCAACTACGGGTTTCGGACGGGAATGGAGAGCGGGCGCTCAAAAGGAAGGGCTGTGAAGTGACAGACTTGCCAAAGAGCGCGAGCTCGCCCGGATCCCGCTTGGCTATCCTGCCGGGCTGCGCCGCAAGGATCACTCCACGGGCACGCGTCCGACGGACGAGCGAAATCCAAAGCCAAAAACTCGAATCTGGCATCCTAGCAGGGGTGTTGACAATGGTCAAGCGGTATACCCGCCCTGTATACGCCTGGGGCGGGCGCCCCGGTCAGACTCGGACCGCGCGCAGTGTCTCGAGGATTTCCTCGCCGTAGCGTTCGAGCTTCGATGCACCGATACCGGGCACTTCGGCCAGTTCGTCGAGCGATTCGGGCGCGCTGCGCGCCAGTTCGGCCAGGGTTGCGTCGTGGAAAATGACGTAGGCCGGCACGCCGTGCTCGCGCGCCGCGGCCGTGCGCCAGCGGCGCAGCGCTTCCCAATGCGCGAGCGCGTCGGGATCCATCGTGGCAGTGTGGTCGGTACGCGTGCCCCGCACGGCACGGTCGCCGGACTTGGCCGGCTTGCTGACCTGCCGGCGCAGCGTAATGGGCTGCTCGCCCTTGAGCACCGCCCGGGCCGATTCGCCCAGCAGCAGCGCGCCATGGCCACCGTGGTCGATCACCAGCAGCCCGTGGGCGATCAACTGGCGGAAGATCGCGTGCCACTCCGACACCGAACGGTCCTTGCCGATGCCGAAGGTCGAGATCTTGTCATGGCCCCACTGCCGGATCTTCTCGTTGGCGTTGCCGCGCAGGATGTCGATCAGATGGGTCGCGCCGAAGTGGACGCGGCTTGCCTGGGCCGTGCGATAGACGCAGGACAGGGCCATCTGGGCCTCGCGCGTGCCGTCCCAGGTCGCCGGCGGCTCAAGACAAGTGTCGCAATTGCCACACGGCTCGGCATTTTCGTCGAAGTACGCCAGTATGCGCACGCGCCGGCAACCCGCCGTCTCGCACAAACCTAGCAGGGCGTCGAGCTTGGAGGACGACACGCGCTTGTGGGCGTCGTCCGCCTCGGACTCATCGATCATTCGCTTCTGCTGCACCACGTCGCCCAGGCCGTAGGCCATCCAGGCGTTGGCGGGCAGGCCATCGCGGCCGGCGCGGCCGGTTTCCTGGTAATAGCCTTCCATGCTCTTGGGCAGGTCCAGGTGGGCGACGAACCGGACGTCCGGCTTGTCGATACCCATGCCGAAGGCAATCGTCGCCACCATCACGATGCCCTCTTCCTCGCGGAAGCGCGCCTGGTGATGCTGCCGCACCTGGGCATCCATGCCGGCGTGATACCCCAGCGCCTGGATGCCGTGGCCGGCCAGCCAGGCGGCGGTGTCCTCGACCTTCTTGCGCGACAGGCAATACACGATGCCGCTGTCGTGCCCGCCGTCGCCGTTCATGTGCTCGGCCTTGATAAAGGCGAGCAGCTGGTTGCGCGCGTTGTCCTTCTCGACGATGCGATAGCGGATGTTCGGCCGGTCGAAGCTGGAGATGAACACGCGCGCATCGTCCAGCGCCAGCCGCTCGACGATCTCGTCGCGCGTGAGCGTGTCGGCCGTGGCGGTGAGCGCAATACGCGGCACCTGCGGGAACCGCTCGTGCAGCACCGACAGCTGGATGTACTCGGGCCGGAAGTCGTGGCCCCATTGCGACACGCAGTGCGCCTCGTCGATCGCGAACAGCCCGACGCGGGTGCGTTCGAGCAGGTCGAGGAAGCGCGGCGTCATCAGCCGTTCGGGCGCCACATAGAGGATTTCCAGCCGCCCCGCGAGCAGATCGCGCTCCACGGCGGAGGCCTCGCTGCTGGTCAGCGTGGAATTGAGCACCGCGGCGCGCACGCCGGCCTCGGTCAGCGCCGCCACCTGATCCTGCATCAGCGCAATCAGCGGCGAGACGACGATACCGACACCCTGCCCCGCCTGCTGGCGCAGCAGCGCCGGAATCTGGTAGCAGAGCGACTTCCCGCCGCCCGTGGGCATGAGCACCAGGCAATCGCCGCCCTCGGCCACATGGTCGATGATCTCTGCCTGCCGGCCGCGAAAGGCGTGGTAGCCGAAGACTTCTTTGAGGATCGCCAGTGCGCGCGACATGGACAGCGGAATTCGGGAAAGCCGTAACCTTACCACTAAGCCCCGCCAATTCCGGCCCGCTTCTAGTCAATGTCGCAAGAATGGAGCAATCGGACGGGATTCCGGAAACGGCAGACGAAAAAAAACCCGGCTCGAAAGCCGGGTTTTTCACTTCCAGTACAGCAACGATCGTGATCAGACCGCGTCGCTGTCGCCCTCGGTCGCCTGCACCACGGGCGGCTCGATGAAGAGCGATTGCTCTTCGTCCGAGATCGCCTGGGCGCGTTCGCGCTCGGCCGCCTCGCGTGCCTTGCGGGCACGGTGGTAGGCCAGGCCGGTACCGGCGGGGATCAGACGACCCACGATCACGTTTTCCTTCAGACCACGCAGGTCGTCGGTCTTGCCCATGATCGCGGCCTCGGTCAGCACGCGCGTCGTTTCCTGGAACGATGCCGCCGAGATGAAGCTGTCCGTGGACAGCGACGCCTTCGTGATACCCAGCAGCAGGTTCTCGTGCGTGGCCGGACGCTTGCCATCGGCAATCATGCGGTCGTTCTCGTCCAGCAGTTCCGAACGCTCCACCTGCTCACCCGGGATGAAGCGGGTGTCGCCCACGTCCTGGATCTGCACGCGGCGCAGCATCTGACGAACAATCACTTCGATGTGCTTGTCGTTGATCTTCACGCCCTGCAGACGGTACACGTCCTGCACTTCGTCCACGATGTAGTGCGCCAGTTCCTCGATGCCCTTCAGGCGCAGGATGTCGTGCGGGTCCGCCGGACCTTCCACGATCATTTCGCCCTTGTTCACCACCTGGCCATCGTGCACCAGCACCTGCTTTTCCTTGGCGATCAGGAACTCGTGGGCGTTGCCGTCCAGGTCCGTGATAACCAGGCGCTGCTTGCCCTTGGTGTCCTTGCCGAACGACGTGGTACCGGTGACTTCCGCCAGCACGGCGGCGTCCTTCGGCGAACGCGCTTCGAACAGCTCGGCCACACGCGGCAGACCACCGGTAATGTCGCGGGTCTTCTGCGATTCGGTCGGGATACGTGCGAGCACTTCACCCACGTGCACCTGCTGGCCGTCCTTCACGGTAATCAGCGCGCCAACCTGGAAGCCGATGGTCACGGAGTGGTCCGTGCCCGGAATCTTGACTTCCTGGCCGTTCGCGTCGAGCAGCTTCACCTGCGGGCGCAGGCCCTTGGTGGCAGCCGTACGGCGCTTGGCATCGATCACCACGAGGGTCGACAGGCCGGTGACTTCGTCCATCTGCTTGGCGACGGTCACGCCCTCTTCGACGTTCTCGAACTTCGTCATGCCGGTGTATTCCGACACGATCGGGCGCGTCAGCGCGTCCCACGTGGCCAGCTGCGTGCCAGCCTTGATGGCCTGGCCGTCCTGCACCAGCAGCGTGGCGCCGTACGGGATCTTGTGGCGCTCGCGCTCGCGGCCGTGGTCGTCCGTGATCAGCGTCTCGCCCGAACGCGAGATCACGATCAGTTCGCCCTTGGCGTTCGTCACGTAGCGCATGGTCGCCGTGAAGCGGACCGTACCGGTCGCCTTGGCTTCCACGCTCGAGGCCACTGCCGCACGCGATGCCGCACCACCGATGTGGAACGTCCGCATGGTCAGCTGCGTACCCGGCTCACCGATCGACTGCGCGGCAATCACGCCCACCGCTTCGCCGGAGTTCACCAGCACGCCGCGGCCCAGGTCGCGGCCGTAGCACTTGCCGCACAGGCCGTAACGCGTGTCGCACGACAGCGGGGTGCGGACCTTGACTTCGTCCACGCCGAGGTTGTCGATCAGGTCGACCAGGTCTTCGTCCAGCAGCGTGCCGGTCTCGATCGCCGTTTCCTGCGTTTCCGGGTTCACCACGTCAGCCACGGTCACGCGGCCGAGGATACGGTCGCGCAGTGCTTCGATCACTTCACCGCCTTCGACCAGGGCCTTCATGGCCACGCCGTTGGTGGTGCCGCAATCGTCTTCCACCACGACCAGATCCTGCGTCACGTCGACCAGACGACGGGTCAGGTAACCCGAGTTCGCGGTCTTCAGTGCCGTATCGGCCAGGCCCTTACGCGCACCGTGGGTCGAGATGAAGTACTGCAGAACGTTCAGGCCTTCACGGAAGTTCGCCGTAATCGGCGTTTCAATGATCGAGCCATCCGGCTTGGCCATCAGGCCACGCATGCCCGCCAGCTGGCGGATCTGCGCTGCGGAACCCCGCGCGCCCGAGTCGGCCATCATGTAGATGGAGTTGAACGATTCCTGCTTGACCGTGTTGCCTTCGCGGTCGACCACGTCTTCGTGCTGGAGCTGCTCCATCATCGCCTTGCCCACCTGGTCGCCGGCGGCGCCCCAGATGTCCACGACGTTGTTGTAACGCTCCTGGTCCGTCACCAGACCCGACATGTACTGCTTGTCGTATTCCTTCACCTTGGCAGCTGCGTCGGAGATGATCTTCTCCTTCTGCGGCGGCACCAGCATGTCGTCTATGGCGATCGAGATACCGGCGCGCGTGGCCAGGCGGAAGCCCGACTGCAGCAGCTTGTCGGCGAAGATCACGGTCTCGCGCAGACCGCACTTGCGGAACGCGGTGTTGATCAGGCGCGAGATTTCCTTCTTCTTCAGCGGCTTGTTCAGCACCGAGAACGGCAGGCCCTTCGGCAGGATCTCGGACAGGATCGCGCGGCCGACCGTGGTGGCCTGCAGCGTGATCTTGGGCGCGAAGCGGGCATCGCCCACGGCGTCCTTGTCGACGAGCACGTACTCGGTGATCCGCACATTCACGCGCGAAGCGAGTTCGACTTCCTTGTTCTCGTAGGCGCGGATGACTTCGCTGATGTCAGCGAACGTCATGCCTTCACCCTTGCCGTTGATCTTGTCGCGGGTCGTGTAGTACAGACCCAGCACCACGTCTTGCGACGGTACGATCGACGGATCGCCGTTGGCCGGGAACAGCACGTTGTTGGAGGCCAGCATCAGCGTGCGGGCTTCCATCTGCGCTTCCAGCGACAGCGGCACGTGAACAGCCATCTGGTCACCGTCGAAGTCGGCGTTGAATGCCGCGCAGACCAGCGGGTGCAGCTGGATGGCCTTGCCTTCGATCAGCACCGGCTCGAACGCCTGGATACCCAGGCGGTGCAGCGTCGGCGCACGGTTCAGCATCACCGGGTGCTCGCGGATCACCTCTTCGAGGATGTCCCACACCACCGGCGTCTGGCTTTCCACTTCCTTCTTCGCCGCCTTGATCGTGGTGGCGATGCCCATCGTTTCCAGCTTGTGGAAGATGAACGGCTTGAACAGCTCGAGCGCCATCAGCTTGGGCAGGCCGCACTGGTGCAGCTTCAGCGTCGGGCCCACCACGATGACCGAACGGCCCGAGTAGTCCACGCGCTTGCCCAGCAGGTTCTGACGGAAACGGCCGCCCTTGCCCTTGATCATCTCGGCCAGGGACTTCAGCGGACGCTTGTTGGCGCCGGTCATCGCCTTGCCGCGACGGCCGTTGTCCAGCAGCGAATCCACCGCTTCCTGCAGCATGCGCTTTTCGTTGCGCACGATGATCTCGGGCGCCTTCAGCTCCAGCAGGCGCTTCAGGCGGTTGTTACGGTTGATGACGCGACGATACAGGTCGTTCAGGTCCGACGTGGCGAAACGGCCGCCATCCAGCGGCACCAGCGGACGCAGTTCCGGCGGCAGCACCGGCAGCACTTCCAGGATCATCCACTCGGGCTTGATGCCCGAACGCTGGAACGCCTCGAGCACCTTCAGGCGCTTGGCGAACTTCTTGATCTTGGCTTCGGAACCGGTGGCTTGCAGCTCGGCGCGGATCTGTTCGATCTGCTTCTCGATGTCGATGCCGCGCAGCAGTTCACGGATGCCTTCGGCGCCCATCATGGCGACGAATTCACCCTCGCCGTACTCATCGCACTTCGCGATGTAGTCGTCCTCGGACATGATCTGGCTCTTCTTGAGCGGGGTCATGCCCGGTTCCAGCACCACGAATGCCTCGAAATACAGCACGCGCTCGATGTCGCGCAGCGTCATGTCCAGGACCATGCCCAGACGCGACGGCAGCGACTTCAGGAACCAGATGTGCGCGGTCGGCGCAGCCAGTTCGATGTGGCCCATGCGCTCGCGGCGCACCTTGGCCAGCGTGACTTCCACGCCGCACTTCTCGCAGATCACGCCACGATGCTTCAGGCGCTTGTACTTGCCGCACAGGCACTCGTAGTCCTTGATCGGGCCAAAGATCTTGGCGCAGAACAGGCCATCGCGTTCCGGCTTGAACGTCCGGTAGTTGATCGTTTCCGGCTTCTTCACTTCACCGTACGACCACGAACGGATCTTCTCGGGCGAGGCGAGGCCGATCTTGATCGCGTCGAACTGCTCTTCCTGCTGAACCTGCTTAAAGAGATCGAGCAATGCTTTCATTGCAACTCCTTGTTTCGCCGCGGCACCGAAGTCTGTTCGGGGCCACGGCATTCATCCTGTGGGAAACCTGCTCTTCCGGGTCTACCGGACCGGCGCCCGCCGCAGCGGGACGCCGTCATCGCGCCGATCAGTAACGATCGAGATCGATGTCGATACCCAGCGAGCGGATTTCCTTCACCAGCACGTTGAACGATTCCGGCATGCCGGCGTCGATCGAGTGCTCGCCCTTGACGATGTTTTCGTACACCTTGGTACGGCCGTTCACGTCATCGGACTTGACCGTCAGCATTTCCTGCAGCACGTACGACGCGCCGTAGGCTTCCAGTGCCCACACTTCCATCTCACCGAAACGCTGGCCACCGAACTGGGCCTTACCGCCCAGCGGCTGCTGCGTCACGAGCGAGTACGGACCCGTCGAGCGCGCATGCATCTTGTCATCGACCAAGTGGTGCAGCTTCAGCATGTGCATCACACCCAGCGTGACCGGACGCTCGAACGCTTCGCCGGTGCGGCCGTCGTACAGCGTGACCTGCTGCTTCGACGGGGTCAGGCCCTTCTCCTTGGCGATCTCGTCCGGGTAGGCCAGGTCCAGCATGCGGCGGATTTCATCCTCATGCGCACCATCGAACACCGGCGTTGCGAACGGCACGCCCTTCTTCAGGTTCGTGGCCAGCTCCAGCACTTCGGCGTCGGTCAGGCTGTCCAGGTCTTCCGGCTTGCCGCTCTCGTTGTAGACCTGGGCCAGCAGCTTGCGCAGCTCCTGTGCCTTGGTCTGCGCCTTGAGCATGTCGCCGATGCGCTGGCCCAGACCGCGCGCGGCCCAGCCCAGGTGGGTTTCCAGAATCTGGCCCACGTTCATCCGCGACGGCACGCCCAGCGGGTTCAGCACGATGTCGGCCGGGGTACCGTCCGCCATGTACGGCATGTCTTCGATCGGCACGATCTTCGACACCACACCCTTGTTACCGTGACGGCCTGCCATCTTGTCGCCAGGCTGCAGGCGACGCTTCACGGCCAGGTACACCTTGACCATCTTGATCACGCCCGGCGGCAGTTCGTCGCCCTGCGTGAGCTTCTTGCGCTTCTCTTCGAAGGCCAGGTCGAACTCGTGACGCTTCTGCTCGATGGCTTCCTTCACTGCCTCGAGCTGGGCGGCAACTTCCTCGTCGGCCGGACGGATGTCGAACCAGTGGTACTTGTCTAGGTCGGCCAGGTACTCGCGGGTCAGCTTCGCACCCTTCGCCAGCTTCTTCGGACCGCCGTTGACGGTCTTGTCGAGCAACAGGCGCTCCAGACGCTGGAATGCATCGCCTTCCACAATACGCAGCTGGTCGTTCAGGTCCAGGCGGTAGCGCTTCAGTTCGTCGTCGATGATCGACTGGGCACGCTTGTCGCGCGTCACGCCTTCGCGGGTGAAGACCTGGACGTCGATCACGATGCCGCTCATGCCCGACGGCACGCGCAGCGAGGTGTCCTTCACGTCCGAAGCCTTCTCGCCGAAGATGGCGCGCAGCAGCTTCTCTTCCGGGGTCAGCTGGGTCTCGCCCTTCGGCGTGACCTTGCCCACCAGCACGTCGCCAGCCTCGACTTCGGCACCGATGTAGGTGATGCCGGACTCGTCCAGACGCGCGAGTTGCGCTTCGGCGAGGTTCGAGATGTCACGCGTGATTTCTTCCGGTCCCAGCTTGGTGTCACGGGCCACGACCGACAGTTCCTCGATGTGGATCGAGGTGTAGCGGTCTTCGGCCACCACGCGTTCGGAGATCAGGATCGAATCTTCGAAGTTGTAGCCGTTCCACGGCATGAACGCCACCAGCATGTTCTGGCCCAGTGCCAGCTCGCCCAGGTCGGTCGAGGCGCCGTCGGCGATCACGTCGTTACGCGCGACGATATCGCCAACCTTCACCATCGGACGCTGGTTGATGTTGGTGTTCTGGTTGGAACGCGTGTACTTGATCAGGTTGTAGATGTCCACGCCGACTTCGCCAGCAACGGCTTCTTCGTCGTTCACGCGGATCACGATACGCATCGCGTCGACGTAGTCCACCACGCCGCCACGCATGGCCTGCACGGCGGTACCCGAGTCAACGGCCACGGTACGTTCGATGCCGGTACCCACGAGCGGCTTGTCCGGACGCAGGCAAGGCACGGCCTGACGCTGCATGTTCGCGCCCATCAGTGCACGGTTCGCGTCATCGTGTTCCAGGAACGGCACCAGCGAGGCAGCGGCCGACACGATCTGCGACGGCGCCACGTCGATGTACTGCACGCGGTCCGGGGTCACCATGCGCGTTTCGCGCTCGGAGCCTTCGCGGGCCGATACCAGTTCATCGATCAGGTTGCCATCGGCATCCACGGTCGCGTTGGCCTGGGCCACCACGTACTTGCCTTCCTCGATGGCGGACAGGTAGTCCACCTGGTCGGTCAGCTTGCTGTCCACCACCTTGCGGTACGGCGTTTCCAGGAAGCCGTATTCGTTCAGGCGGGCGTACAGTGCCAGCGAGTTGATCAGGCCGATGTTCGGGCCTTCCGGCGTTTCGATCGGGCACACGCGGCCATAGTGGGTCGGGTGCACGTCACGAACTTCAAAGCCGGCGCGCTCGCGCGTCAGACCACCCGGGCCCAGTGCGGAGACACGGCGCTTGTGGGTGATTTCCGAGAGCGGGTTGGTCTGGTCCATGAACTGCGACAGCTGCGACGAACCGAAGAACTCGCGAATCGCCGACGAAATCGGCTTCGAGTTGATCAGGTCGTGCGGCATCAGGTTCTCGGTCTCGGCCTGGCCCAGACGTTCCTTGACGGCACGCTCCACGCGCGACAGACCGGCGCGGAACTGGTTTTCGGCCAGTTCGCCCACGCAACGCACGCGACGATTGCCCAGGTGATCGATGTCATCGACCTCGCCCTTGCCGTTACGCAGGTTCACCAGGATCTTGATCGTCTCGAGGATGTCCTCGTCCTGCAGCACCATGCTGCCCTCGCCGCTCGGGCGCGACAGACGGCTGTTGACCTTCATGCGGCCAACGCGCGACAGATCGTACGACTCTTCGCTGTAGAACAGGCGCTGGAACAGCGCTTCCACGGCTTCCTCGGTGGGCGGCTCGCCCGGGCGCATCATGCGGTAGATCGCGATACGCGCGGCGGTCTGGTCGGCGGTCTCGTCCACGCGCAGCGTCTGCGACATGTACGGGCCCTGGTCCAGGTCGTTCGTGTACAGCGTCTGGATCTGCTTGACGCCCGCTTCGCGCAGGTTTTCCAGCAGCGTCTCGGTCAGCTCGTCGTTGGCGTTGGCAATCACCTCGCCCGTGTCCGGGTCGATGATGTTCTTGGCCAGCACGCGGCCGAGCAGGTAGTCTTCCGGCACGCTGATCAGCTTGGTGCCGGCGGAGTCCAGGTCACGGATGTGCTTGGCGTTGATCCGCTTGTCCTTCTCCACGACCACGCGGCCGTTCTTGTCGGCGATGTCGAAACGCGCCACTTCGCCACGCAGGCGCTCGGGCACGAATTCGAGCTGCGCGCCTTCCGCCTGCAGCGTGAAGTTGTCGAACACGAAGAAGTGCGCCAGGATTTGCTCGGGCGTCAGGCCGATCGACTTCAGCAGGATCGTCACCGGCATCTTGCGGCGGCGGTCCACACGGAAGTACAGGATGTCCTTCGGATCGAATTCGAAGTCCAGCCACGACCCACGGTACGGAATAATCCGTGCCGAGAACAGCAGCTTGCCCGAGCTGTGCGTCTTGCCCTTGTCGTGCTCGAAGAACACGCCCGGCGAACGGTGCAGCTGGCTAACGATGACACGCTCGGTGCCGTTAATCACGAAAGAACCGGTCGACGTCATGAGCGGAATTTCGCCCATGTAGACTTCCTGCTCCTTCACTTCCTTGACCTTGCCCGGGTTCTCGCGATCGTTGATGATCAGGCGAACCTTGGCACGCAGCGCCGAGTGGAACGTCAGGCCACGCTGCTGGCACTCCTTGACGTCGAACGGCGGGTTGGACAGGTGATACGAGACAAACTCCATACGGGCGAGCCCGTTATGGGAGGAGATTGGGAAAATCGCGCTGAAAGCGGCCTGCAGACCCTCGGTTTTGCGACGCGCGGTCGGCGTTTCCGCTTGCAAGAACTGGGTGTAGGATTCAATCTGGGTGGCAAGCAGGAATGGAACCTGATGAACCGTCGCGCGCTTCGCAAAGGATTTGCGAATGCGCTTCTTTTCGGTGAAGCTGTACGCCATGGGATCTCCGAATCATCGCAGGGCAGGCTGGACCTGGCCGGCACCTGAGGTGTTCAGCGACTGGGAGGGGATTTGGCGGTTGGCCGCTACCAACCTCTGGCTGACGGTGTCCGCACGCTGCGGGCGGTGTGGTCATTGCACGGCGCAATGCCTGTACTCGCCCGGGGGACACCCGACCAAACTTGTCTTCTGCAGTCGGTTCAGAAGACAAACATCAGCAACCACTTAGTGTGCCACTGATGTTTGGCTTCTGCTGAGGCAGCGAATGATTTCGCGCGTCAAGCAGCCTATACATCACTTTATTTGCGCCCTGGCCGATACTTCGATCCGCCGGGTGTCCAATCAAACACACCCACAGAAGCGCAAAAAGGCTGGCGCCGGGATTTCCCTTTGCCAGCCCCATCCGCGTGCCACGAGGGCACGCGCGGTACCACTTACTTGACGTCGACCTTTGCGCCTGCGTCTTCCAGCTTCTTCTTGGCGTCGGCAGCAGCAGCCTTGTCCACGCCTTCCTTGACAGCCTTCGGAGCGCCATCAACCAGATCCTTGGCTTCCTTCAGGCCCAGGCCGGTGATTTCGCGAACAGCCTTAATCACGCCGACCTTGTTGGCGCCAACTTCGGCCAGGATCACGTTGAATTCGGTCTGCTCTTCAGCAGCGGCAGCACCGCCAGCGCCCGGGGCAGCAGCCACGGCCATAGCAGCGGCGGACACGCCAAACTTTTCTTCGAACGCCTTGACCAGGTCGTTCAGTTCCATCACGGACATCGAGCCTACGGCTTCGAGGATGTCGTCTTTAGTGATTGCCATTTGGAATACTCCTACTAGATGTGATTCGGTATCGGTAATGCGATCTGTCTTTGCGAGGCCTGCGACAGCTTAAGCAGCAGGGGCTTCCGCTTCCGCGGGAGCACCTTCGCTCTTCTTGGCAGCCAGGGCGGCCAGCAGACGGGCGAAGCCCGACACCGGTGCCTGCATGACGCCAAGCAGCTGAGCAATCAGTTCTTCGCGGCCCGGGATCGAAGCCAGCGCCTTGACGGCAGCAGCATCGAGCACCTTGCCGTCGTACGACCCGGCGCGCAGGACCAGCTTGTCGTTGGTCTTGGCAAAGTCGTTCAGAACCTTGGCCGAGGCCACTGCATCTTCGGAAATCCCGTAGATCAGCGGACCGGTCATTTGCTCTGCGAGGCCAGCAAACGGCGTACCTTCGACGGCGCGGCGAGCCAGCGTGTTCTTCAGAACGCGCAGGTACACGCCTTGCTGACGAGCGTTGGCACGCAGCTTGGTCAGATCGCCAACCGCAATGCCGCGATATTCGGCAACGACGATGGTCTGGGCCTTGGCGACTTGCGCCGAAACCTCAGCAACGACGGCCTTCTTATCTTCAATATTGAGTGGCACGGTTAAGCTCCAAAACGATGCGGTGCGCGGGAAATCTCCTCTGCAATCGCATCAGTCCAAACGAACGGCGTCCGATTGGCCCGAATCACCCGGGACAGGCCCAGATTCTTCAATCCCTTCGGGTGCGCCATCTGCGCTGGCGGGACGGCTGCCATCGGGCGATGCCCGCATGTGCCGACCGATTAAGTCCACGCTGCCTGTTGCTGCGGCATGAACACCAGCGGTCTTTGATAACCAGCGGTACCTGCCGCCGCGCTACGTTGCCGCTGCGCGTTGGCGGGCACCACTGCCCAAAGCCTTGCTCCGTCGCCTTTAGGCGCCGAAACCGACCCCGGCGATGCCGGGATCCTTCATTCCTGCCCTGGCCGGCGTTATCGGGAACCGGTCAGGTGAGTGCCGTCTGGCTTAGGCCGACAGCGAGGTCTGTTCGACGCGAACGCCAACGCCCATGGTGGACGACACGGCGATCTTGCGCAGGTACACACCCTTGCTGGTGGCCGGCTTGGCCTTGACCAGCGCGTCCAGCAGCGCGGACAGGTTGCTCTTCAGCGCGTTGTCTTCGAACGAACGACGACCGATGGTGGCGTGGATGATACCGGCCTTGTCGACACGGAATTGCACCTGACCGGCCTTGGCGTTCTTCACAGCCTGGGCCACGTCCGGCGTCACGGTGCCAACCTTCGGGTTCGGCATCAGGCCGCGCGGGCCGAGGATCTGGCCCAGCGTACCGACGATACGCATCGTGTCCGGCGAAGCGATCACGACGTCGAAATTCAGGTTACCGGCCTTCACTTGCTCGGCCAGGTCTTCCATGCCGACGATGTCAGCGCCAGCAGCCTTGGCGGCCTCGGCCTTTTCGCCCTGGGCGAACACGGCCACACGCACCGACTTGCCGGTACCGGCGGGCAGCACCACGGAGCCACGCACGACCTGGTCCGACTTCTTGGCGTCGATGCCCAGTTGCACGGCCACGTCGATCGACTCGTCGAACTTCGCCGAAGCGCAGCTCTTCACCAGGCCCAGGGCCTCGTCGATCGGGTAGAACTTGGTACGCTCGATCTTCGCCTTGTTGGCGGCGACGCGCTTGGAAACCTTAGCCATTTACAGACCCTCCACGGTGATGCCCATCGAGCGAGCCGAACCGGCGATGGTACGCACGGCGGCGTCCAGATCGGCGGCGGTCAGGTCAGCGTTCTTGGCCTTGGCGATGTCTTCAGCCTGGGCGCGGGTGATCTTGCCAACCTTGTCGGTGTGGGGCTTCGGCGAACCCTTGGTGATGCCGGCTGCCTTCTTGATCAGCACGGTCGCGGGCGGCGACTTCATCACGAAGGTGAAGCTCTTGTCGGCGAAGGCGGTGATCACCACCGGCACCGGCAGACCAGGTTCCATGCCCTGGGTCTGCGCGTTGAACGCCTTGCAGAACTCCATGATGTTCAGACCACGCTGACCCAGTGCGGGACCAACGGGCGGGGAGGGATTTGCCTTACCAGCCGGAATTTGCAGCTTGATAAAGCCAATAATCTTCTTGGCCATTTCTACTCCAATCCAGATCCGGATTCCTTGGGAAAACGGATCCTGTTGAGTCGTAACGCGCTATCGCCATGCCTGTCGGCACAACCTCACGCTCCTCTTCGGGCAGGCCTTTCGGCCTGCCCTCTCTGTCCGCCCCGGCACTCGCGCGCCGTGACGGCCAAATCCTTAAACTTTCTCGACCTGGCCGAACTCGAGCTCGACCGGCGTTGCGCGACCGAAGATCGTGACCGAGACGCGCAGGCGCGACTTCTCGTAATTCACTTCCTCGACGTTGCCGTTGAAGTCGGTGAACGGGCCGTCCTTGACGCGCACCATTTCGCCCACTTCGAACAGCGTCTTGGGACGCGGCTTCTCGACCCCTTCCTGCATCTGGGTCATGATCTTGTCAACTTCGCGCTGCGAAATCGGGCTCGGGCGGTTACGCGCGCCACCCACGAAGCCGGTGACCTTGCTGGTGTTCTTCACCAGGTGCCACGTCTCGTCGGTCATTTCCATTTCCACGAGCACGTAGCCCGGGAAGAAACGGCGCTCGGTCACGGACTTGTGACCACCCTTGATTTCCACTACTTCCTCGGAGGGCACCAGAATGCGACCGAACTTGTCCTGCATCTCGGCGCGCTCGATGCGCTCCTGCAGCGCGCGCTGCACGCTCTTTTCCATGCCGGAGTAGGCGTGCACCACATACCAGCGCTTCTTCGACGAAGGCGATTCGGCTGCCGTGGTTTCCTGCTGAGCGTTATCCGTCATGTGCTACCTCTTATTTCCAGCCCAGCACGAGGGAGAAAATCACCCACTCGATGAGCTTGTCGGCCGACCACAGGAACAACGCCATGATCACTACAAAGGCAAACACGAGCCCGGTCATCTGACCGGCTTCCTTGCGCGTCGGCCAGACGACCTTTTTGACTTCCCGATACGATTCCTTGGCGAACCCCACGAAATCCTTGCCGGGGGCGGACACGAGCGCCACGACGACGCCCAGTGCGAGGCCGGCGAACAGCGCCGCGCCACGCACGTACGACGGCTGCTGCGCGAGTACGTAGAAGCCGATCACTCCCGCAACCACCAGGAGCGCCGCGACGACGAGCAGCCATTTGCCGCTCGAGGCGCCTACGGTTTCGACATTGGGATTGGCCATGTTTCGCAAACGAGACTAAGCCGCGTCACGATTCATTCTCGCGACGCGGCTGATTGATTTGGCAGGGGCAGAGGGAATCGAACCCCCAACCTTCGGTTTTGGAGACCGACGCTCTGCCAGTTGAGCTATACCCCTAAAACAACTTCGGGGTCGACGATTCCGCCAACCCCTCTGGCAGACGAACGCGGCCGGTTGGTGCCGCGCTCGCCAGTATTACTGCTTAGTCGAGGATCTTTGCCACGACGCCGGCGCCGACGGTACGGCCGCCTTCACGGATAGCGAAGCGCAGACCTTCTTCCATGGCGATCGGGGCGATCAGCTTGACGGTGATCGACACGTTGTCGCCCGGCATAACCATTTCCTTGT
>NZ_JBFRHD010000038.1:0-22394 GCF_052115685.1 Cupriavidus sp. 2KB_3 | reverse complement strand
GTCACGCCGCGAAACACCTTGCCGTCTGCGGTTTCTATCCGGTAGGGGATGTGCGGCAAACTCTCCCCGCTGTGCTCGTCCTTCAGCGTGAACTGCTCGTCGTAGAGTCCTGGTGGCTTCGGCAGGGGCTGCCTGGCCTCGCGCAGGCTGTAGTCCCAGTCAGACATCCAACACTGCGTGCGGAACGCAAGCTGTGGATGTTTGCTCCGCAGCCGGAAGGAAAACTGGGGGCCATTGAAGTCATGCCGACACAGGATCGGCCTGAAGGTCTCGGGGATGGTCTGGCGCCGGTAGACGCGGCTGGCCTGCGTGAGGCGCAGGTGCGCAACGAAGGGATCCAGCCGCTCCACGGCCTTAAAGGAGACGACTGAAAGCCCGGCGGCGCTCGCCGCGCCGGGCACCTCCAGAGAATAGGTCTGTCGCCCGGTCAGCCCCTCGCGCAGCGCGCCACCGTAAGCCTTCAGTTCTTCCGCGAGATCCGCCATACCTTTGCGCTCCGTTGTCAGCGTGATAAAGCCTGCTGCAAGGACCGCGCATCGTGCAGCGAGCCTTGCGCGCTGCACGATAAACGCATTTCTACGAGGCGGAAATCCGCTGGCTCTGGTAACTCAGGGGAGTTTGATTAGGGCCCAACATCCATGGAGATTCAGGGTTCCTCTATATATAGATATCGCTGTGCGTGCTAGCGAGGGCGGCGGCATGCGCCGGAATCGGAAATCGGCCAGTTGCCGATCGGACACCGATCGCAGACATTGTCACCACGCGATGCGCTGCCTAGGTCGGCTGGATGGTTCCCTCCGTCCCGCAGCACGCGCGGGGCAGTGTCACGGTGAAAACCGTGCTCCCGGAGGCCGCCGACGAGGCGGCATCGACACTTCCGCCGTGCAAGGCGCCATTGGTCACCGGTCTCGGTCAGGCGTTTCGCCACCCATTACCGATACGACAGCACCAGCCCCTGTATCAACTGCGTCCAGCCTTCCAGCATCACGAACAGCAGCAGCTTGAACGGCACCGAGATGGTGGTCGGGGCGATCATCGACATACCCAGCGCGAGCAGGATGGCGGCGACGATCAGGTCCACCACCACGAACACAAGATAGACCACGAAGCCGATCTGGAACGCGCGCGTGAGTTCGGAGAGCGTGAAGCTCGGGATCAGCACCATCATGTCGTCCGGCTTGAGGTCCTCGGCGCGGCCCTCGGGCCAGATCCGCTTGGCCGATTGGACGAAGAAGGTGCGGTTGCGTTCCTCGGTGTGCTTCACCAGGAACGCCTTCAGCGGCCCGCTTACGGCGTCGTAGACCACCACCACGTCCCCCACGTTGAACGCGGCGTTGGACTCGGCGCGGCGCTTCATGGCATCGAACGCGTCAGAGCCGATCGGCGCCATGATGTAGGCGGTCAGGATGATGGCGATGCCGTTCAGCACCATGTTGGGCGGCACCTGTTGCAGCCCCAGCGCGGCGCGCAGCAACCCGAACACGATCACGAGCTTGGTGTAGCTGGTCACCATCAGTGCCACGAACGGCGCCACGCCGAAGGCGAGGATGACGGTGAGGATCAGTACCGGATTGTAGAGGCCGTTGTTCATGCGTCGCCTGCCGCGAAGGTCGCCACGCGTACGCCGAGCCGGTTGGACCTGGCCACCTATCTGGGGCCGCGGCTCGGGGGCGGCGGCGCCAAGACCGTGTTCGCGCTGGGCCGCGACAAGGCCGTGGGCATCGCCAATGACGAGATGACCGGCTTCATGGTGCAGGGCGAGCGCGAGGCGCTGCGCACGGCCGCCGGGCTTGGCTTCAACACGCTGAAGACCTTCGGCCCCGACGAGATGACGGTCTCCGGCCGGCCCGCCGTGGTCTACGAGCGATACGCGGCCAGCTCCCGCGACCTGTTCGGCGACAAGGCCATGCACGGGGTGCCCGATCCGCGCACCGGGCTGCTCAACGGCAAGTCCCTGCGCGACCTCGACGATATCCTGGACACTATGGCGGACCGCCATGTCTACCTGGGCGACGTGGAGTTCAGCATCCACCCGGATGGCACCGTCAAGGTGGCGGACCTGACCCACGTGGAGCTGAAGGTGGATGCCACGCAGGGCAGCGCCCATGCCGACATCGTCGCCCGCATGCGCGACGTGGCGCGTGCCAACGAGGCCGCCGGGCAGGGCGGTGCGGCCCAGCGGCGCACCATCACGCATGGTGACGCCCCCAAGGCGGGCGAGAATGGCCCGCGCCCGTGGAAGATGGCCAAGACGATGACCGTGTCCACGGTGGGCACCTTCGCGCTCGGCACGCTGGCTGGCGTGGCGACGTCGGCGGCGCACGTGAACCCGGTGCTCAGCAGCGCGACCTGCTTTATCTACCGGGGCAGCGTGGCGGCGGGCCGGACCCTGCACACCCTGCGGATCAACGCTCGGGCGGCGGACCCCACGCCGGCCAACATCGCCTATCTGCGCAGCCGGCTGCACGGCCGCTCCGCCGATGCGTGGGGCATCCACGCCAAGGACCAGGACGTCTTCAAGACGGCCGTGGACACACTCGAAGCCCACGCCCACGGTGCGAAGAAGGACGCCCCGGACCGCGCCACGCAGATCCAGGACGCGCAGGCGACCATCAAGACCGTCGGCACCAGGCTGCTGAACCCCGATACCGTGCCGGGCCGGCTCAACGACACGGCGCAGATTGGCACGCTGGCGGTCAACAACAGCAACACGGCGATCTGGTTCATGCAGCACCATCTGCCGGCGGACAACCCGCTGACCTACAGCAACGCGGCGTTCCTGGCATCGAATACGGTGCTGAGCACGCTGAATATCGGCACGCGGCTTGGGCACCACCTGGGCGGCAAACCCACGGTGCTGCTGTCTGCCCAGATGCGCAAGTTCGTGATGAACGGGTACGCGCTTGGCACGATTCCGCTGGCCGTGGCCGATGCCATGAACACGCCGGGCGTGGTGGGCATGATCGAGGCGGCCGGCATTACCGTGTTCGGGGTGGGCGCGCACCTGCAGTCGCGCGTGGACCGGAACGCGGTGGTGGGCGAGAAGAACCGGCTGGCGCTGGCGCAGGACCCCAAGACCGGGCTGCTGCCGGCCCAGGGCTGGGCGGAGGGGAAATGGAATGTCTTCGGCCGGGCCATGCCGCGCGGGCTGGTGCTGCTGGGGGCGGGCGTCATCGTCAACTTCGTCGCCAAGATTGCCGTGGAGCTGAGCAAGGATGACGACAAGGACCGGACGCCGGCGCCGGGTGGGACGCCTACTGTGACGCCGACTGTGACGCCGACTGTGACGCCGACTGTGACGCCAGGCTCCACCCCGGACGCCTCGCCATCGCCTTCGCCATCCCCCTCGGGCACGCAGCCGCCCGTCGAGACGCCGCCGGGCAAGACCCAGCCGGAGACGCCGCCGAGGACGCGGCCCACGGCGCCGGAGACCGTGCGCGTGCAGCCGTACCGGCGCGGCAACGAGGCCGTCTCGACGCTCTGGGGCATCTCCCGCGCGCACCTGGACACGCTGCTCTCCGACGAGCAGAAGGCCGAGGCGCGCGAGAAGGCCCTGCCGCCGGACGCCCAGGTGGCCGACTTCGCGCTCCGCGAGTTGATCAATCTCAATCCGAAGTACAAGCTGGCGGAGAACCCCGGGCATATCGAGCCGGGCTGGGAGTTCGACGTGACCCGATAGGGTGAGGAGGGGCGCGCGAGGGATGTGGCGGGTGGCGACGACGTTACAATGCCGCTTCCCCTTGCCCCCAAAGCCTCCAAGCCCCCTCATGTCCGTCGATCCGGTCGTCATCCTCATTGCCCTCGGCGCAGCCGTTGCCGGGTTTGTCCAGGGCCTGTCCGGGTTCGCGTTCGGCATGGTCGCCATGTCGTTCTGGGCATGGGGGGTGGATCCGCGCATGGCGTCGGCCATGTCGGTGTTCGGCGCGCTCACCGGGCAGCTGCTGGCCGCGTTCACGGTCCGCCGCAAGTTTCATCTGGCCACCGTGCTGCCGTTCCTGATCGGCGGGGCGGTCGGCATCCCGATCGGGGTGTCGATTCTGCCCAAGCTCGACATCCATCTGTTCAAGCTCTGCCTCGGCATCATCCTGGTGATCTGGTGCCCGATCATGCTGTTTTCGTCCAGGCTGCCGCCCATCCGCCACGGCGGGCGGCTGGCCGACGCCGTGGTCGGCGGAATCGGCGGCATCCTCGGTGGCATCGGCGGGTTCACGGGCATCGCCCCCACGCTCTGGTGCACGCTGCGCGGCTACGACAAGGACACCCAGCGCGTGGTGATCCAGAACTTCAACCTCGGCGCCTTGATGGTGACGATGGCCGTCTATATCGGTACCGGCATCGTCACCCGGGACATGCTGCCGATGTTCGCCATCGTCGCGCCCGCCATGCTGATTCCTACGCTGCTCGGCACGCGGGTCTATGTGGGGATCAGCGACATCATGTTCCGCCGCATCGTGCTGACCCTGCTCACGGGCTCGGGCGCGGCCATGCTGGCGTCATCGGTGCCGCAGCTGCTCACCCGCTGACCCGCCGCACTGGCGCGCCACACTGGCGCGCCGCAGCATGCCCACCTCCCGCTCCCCGGCGGCGGGGTGGCAGTTGCTACATGCACGCGCCGTTTTTACCGGTTGCCGTGCGGAAAATGCATATCGCCGCGCGACGCCGGCTCCATTCGGCAAGCCATTGAAATCATTGGAAAAAAACCGCTGTGTGCAGAAGGTTGGGCGGGTATTTGACGGTGCGGGCCCCGCAATTGCTACTAAGCTGGTCTGTGGGCTGCCCGCGCCCGGGCGGCCTGACGTTCCATCTGTGAGGAGATCACGATGAAAACGAAGTTGTTAATACCCTCCCTGGTGGCGGCAGGCATGCTGGCCGCACCATTCGCGATGGCGCAGCAGGGCCAGGGCCAGATGCCCGGCCAGACCCAGCCATCCGGCCCGACTCCCATGCCCGCACCGGGCCAGGCCGGCGCGATGCCGCCTTCGGCCACGCCAATGCCGCCTGCCTCCCAAGGCAAGCAGCCATACGGCACCCCGCCTCAGGGCCGCGGCATGTCCCAAGGCTCTCAAGGTCAAGGGATGCCGCAGGGGTCTCAAGGCATGCCGCCCCGCGGCTCGGATTCCATGGGCAGCCCGGGCCGCTCCGGCTCGGCGCCGATGGGTGCGCAGTCGCCGTACGCGCCGCAGAAGTGGAACAAGGGTGACAAGCTGCCGACGGAATTCCGAGACCGTCAGTACGTCATCGACAAGTACAAGGACTACAACCTGCCCGCACCGCGCAAGGGCTATCACTGGGTCGGCGTGGGTGCCGATTACTACCAGGTGTCGTCCAACGGGACGATCTACTCGGTGGGTCCGGGAGGCGGCTGAGCGGGGTGGTCTGCTAATGAGTAAACGGCAAAAAGTAGGTTGCATCGACCGGGCACGCGGGCTACACGCCGGCGTGCCCGTTTTTCATGGCGCGACCGGATCGGACTCGTCCGAAAAGAACACTTCCTTGACGGCGGCCTCGATGGCGTCGAATGCGGCCGGCTGCACGCGCAGGGCCAGTTGCTTGCGCCAGCGGTTGGACACGCGGCCCTTCTCGCGGAAGCAGCTCGAAACCAGCGTGGCGAGGTCCGCATTGCGGATGTCGAACTGCGCATCCACGCGCCTGGCCACTTCGTCGTAGCCGATCAGGAAGCGCGTTTCGGCTTCCAGGTCGTGCTCCAGGGCCTCCCGCACCATGCGCACGCCGAATTCCACACACGCGGTGGCATCCCAGTAGCGATAGGGTGTGGACCCGGCGCCGGTCTCGCAATCGAACTGTTGATCGCCCAGCACCCGCACCCGCCAGAGCGCGCGTACCGGCTTGGAGAAGCTTTCCAGCGCGGCGAGGTAGTCGGCTTCATGCCGCTTGATGGCCACCGAGACCGGCAGCAGGAAGCCCTTGGCCATCTTGCCCGAGCGGCACAGCGCGTGGTGGATCAGGAAGCGCGATAGCCGCCCGTTGCCGTCCATGAACGGGTGGATGAAGACGAACCAGAACGACACCACGCTCGCCACGATCAGCGGGTCTACGTTGGCCGGCGGGTGGTTGGCGAAGTCTTCCAGGGCCTGCATCAGGCCGGGCACGTCGTCCGGCACCGGCGGCACGTAGGTGACGGACGCCGGCCCGTTGCCGCCCCGGCGCAGCCAGTTCTGCTCGGTGCGGTACTGCATCGCCTGATCGAACGGGTTGGAGATGACGTCGTTCTGGAGCTCGGTCAGGTATTCCTCGCTCAACGGGCGCCTTTCATGCGCGTGGCGCAGCAACTGGACGAAGCGTTCGGACTTGTCCTGCGTGGCGCTCTCCCGCTCGATTTCGAACGAACTGTCGGTCTCGCTCAGGTAGGCCCAGTGCAGCGCGCGGTCCAGGATGTCCGGGCCGACCGAGGCGATAAAGGCGTCCATGCGCGCGAAGACGTCCATGTCGAGGATCGACTGGATCGTCTCGGTGCGGCGCACGGTGACGCAGTAGTCCAGCTCGCCCAGCCCGTTGAAGCGCACGCGCCAGCGCGGATGGAGCTTGCCCGGCGCGGCGGTGTAGTAGCGCGCCGGGTCGAACAGATTGACGTAGGGCACCTTGTCGGAGAGGGTGGGCGTGAGCGTGTTGCCGGTGAAGTGCTCCCACAGCATGGCCGCGATGCGCGCGAAGCGGCTGGTGGGGTGCAGGTCCAGCTCGGCCTGCATTTCCGCCTGCGGCACCTGGGGCAGCGCCTGGGACAGGATGGCGAGGTCCACGCCCTCGTGCTTGATGGCGAACAGCGTATGGGCGAGGAGCGGAGCGTCGTCGGGCGGCGCCACCTTGCGCGGGAACAGGATGGCATCCGGCATCTCGAGGATGCGCGTCGTGGCACCCGAGCGTGCCTCGCGGGTGACGGGCACCAAGGGCGACTTGAGCTGGTCCCGAACCCACGCATAGCCAACCTGCCGCATATGATGCACGCCATCCCTCCAATGTGATCGATAAGACACAACAAAATTCGCGCTAAACGCACAAATTTTATATTTGGAGGCCAGGTTGTCTACTTTTTTTTAGGGAGGGCGCGAAAAACGTAGAAAAGCGGTCGTTTCGCGGCCCCGCCGCCCACCAAATTCGCGCTGAACGAACCGAATTTATATTTCGGCCGCATTTTCCACACAAAATTTTAGGGCGACGCAGGATTTCAGTCCGGAAGTGCGTCGTAAGTCACCAAAAACACTTGCTCGTCGCCGGCGCTCACCGGGAGCCAGATGATGTCCAGGTCGGGGAAGGCCGCCTCGACGTTCGCCTGCTCATTGCCGATCTCGACCACCAGCACGCCGCCCGGATTGAGCCGCTGCTTCGCGCCGGCGATGATCCGGCGCACGATGTCCATGCCATCGTCGCCCCCGGCCAGCGCAATGCGCGGTTCGGCCAGGTACTCCGGCGGCAGTTCGCGCATCGACTGCTCGTTGACGTACGGCGGATTGGTCAGGATGACATCGTAGGTGGCGCCGGACGGCAGCGGCGCGTACAGATCGCCTTCATATAGCGCGATGCGCTCGCCCATCTTGTAGTCGGCCACGTTGCGGCGCGCCACGGCCAGGGCGTCGGGGGAGATGTCCACGGCGTCGATCCGGACGTTCGGCCAGACATGCGCGGCGATGATCGGCAGGCAGCCCGAGCCGGTGCAGAGTTCCAGCGCGGTGGTGATGCCGTCGGTCTCGCCCAGCCACGGCTCCAGGCCTTCCTGGAGCAATTCGCCGATAAAGCTGCGCGGCACGATCACGCGGGAGTCCACGTAGAAGCGCAGGCCATGCATGAACGCCTCATGCGTGATGTAGGCGGCCGGCACGCGCTCGGTCACGCGGCGCTCGATCACGTCGAGCACGGATTGCACTTCCTCGGGCAGCAGGCGGGCGTCCAGGAACGGGTCGAGCGTGTCGAGCGGCAGGTTCAGCGTATGCAGCACCAGGTAGGCCGCTTCATCGTAGGCATTGGCGCTGCCGTGGCCGAAGGACAGCTTGGCGGCGGTGAAGCGCGAGACCGCCAGGCGCAGCAGGTCGCGGACGGTTTGCAGGGGGGAAGAGGCCATGGGAGACACCACAATAAGGATAAGAAAGGGGGCCGCCAGGGCCCCCGTCGTCGCTGCCGGTCAGGCGATCAGCCGTTCCAGCACGCCGCGGTAGACATTCTTCAACGGCTCGATGAAGCGCACTTCCACATGTTCGTCGATCTTGTGGATGCTCGCGTTGGGCGGGCCGAACTCGATCACCTGCGGGCAGATCTTGGCAATGAAGCGCCCATCGGATGTGCCGCCAGTCGTCGACAGCTCGGTATTGACGCCCATCTCGGCCGCGATGGCGGCGCTCAGCGCGTCGGACAGGTCGCCGCGCGGGGTCAGGAACGGTTCGCCGCCCAGTGTCCAGTCGAGCGTGTACTCAAGCCCGTGCTGGTCGAGGATGGCATGCACGCGCGCCTTCAGGCCGTCCGGCGTGCTCGCCGTGGAGAAGCGGAAATTGAAGTCGATGGTCACGTGGCCCGGAATCACGTTGGTCGCGCCGGTGCCGCCGTGGATATTCGACATCTGCCAGGTGGTGGGCGGGAAGTACTCGTTGCCCTGGTCCCAGGTCTCGCCCACCAGCGCGGCCAGCGCCGGCGCAGCCAGGTGGATCGGGTTACGGGCCAGGTGCGGATAGGCGATATGCCCCTGCACGCCCTTGACCGTGAGCTTGCCGGACAGCGAGCCGCGCCGGCCGTTCTTGACCATGTCGCCGAGGGTGTCCACCGAGGTCGGCTCGCCGACCACGCAGTAGTCCAGCCGCTCGCCGCGCGCCTTGAGGGCCTCCACCACCTTCACCGTGCCGTCGTGCGCGGGGCCTTCCTCGTCGCTGGTGATCAGGAAGGCGATGGAGCCGGCGTGGGCCGGATGCTTGGCCACGAATTCCTCCACGGCGACCACGAAGCCTGCGATGGAGGTCTTCATGTCCGCCGCGCCCCGGCCGTAGAGCTTGCCGTCGCGGTGGGTGGGCTGGAACGGGTCCGACTGCCACTGGTCCACCGGGCCGGTGGGCACTACGTCGGTATGGCCGGCGAAGGCCAGCAGCTTGCCTGCCGTGCCCGCCGTGCCACGCTTCACTGCCCACAGGTTGGTCACACGGAAGTCGTCGGGGCCGCTGACGAGGTTTTCGCACACGAAGCCGAGGGCCTTCAGGCGGGATTCCAGCACGGCCTGGCAGCCTTCGTCAGCGGGCGTGACGGAGCGGCGGCGGATCAGGTCTTCGGTCAGGGCGAGGGTGGGGTTCATGTGCGGTGGCGGCAGGAAAATTCAGAAAAACGCGGCGTAGCCGTCGGCGGAAAAACCCACGCTGACCTGGCCGTTGCGGTCCAGCACGGGCCGCTTGATCAGGGACGGGCTGGTCTGCATCAGCGCGATGGCGCCGGTTTCAGTGTCGGCACGAGCCTTGTCCGCGTCCGACAGCGCGCGGTAGGTGGTGCCCTTCTTGTTCAGCAGCGTGGCCAGCGGCACGTGCTTGAGCCAGGCGCGCAGCAGCTTCTCGTCCACGCCTTGCTTCTTGAAGTCGTGGAACGTATACGGCACGCCGTTCGTGTCGAGCCAGGTGCGTGCCTTCTTGACGGTGTCGCAGTTCGGAATGCCGTAGAGCAGGACAGTCATGGTGATTATCGGAACAGCAGGTTGAGGGCGATGACCAGCCCGCCCAGGCCCAGCGCCACGCCGGTCATGGCCACGGCGGTCATCAGCCGCAGGCGGCGGTCCAGCCGGGCGGCTTCCTTGCGCAGCGCCTCGATGGTGATGGCGTGCTGCTCGGCCAGCAGCTTCACGGCCTCGGCCTGCTGCATGGCGGCCATCTCCAGCTCGGCGATGCGGGCGGCGGGGTCGCGCGGCTCCATCGTGCCGCCGGTGTCCGGTTCGTCCTTGCGGCGGCCCTTCTTGATCTTCTCGATGGTCTTGTTGGCCTGGTCGAGGATGGTAGGGAGCAGGGAGAGCACGGTGCTGACAGTGGCGGGGTCTAGGGCCATGAGTCGCTTGCGGAGGGAAGGCATGGGCGAATCGGTTCGCCGCCGGCCATCATTGACGATGACGGCCCGGCGGCGTTGCGGCGGCGTTGCGGCAGCTTGCGTGGATCAGTCGCCGCGCAGCAGGTCGTTCAGGCTGGTCTTGGCGCGGGTTTGCGCGTCCACCTTCTTCACGATCACGGCGCAGTACAGGCTGTACTTGCCATCCTTGGACGGCAGGTTGCCGGCCACCACGACCGAACCGGCCGGCACGCGGCCATAGTGGATCTCGCCGGTTTCGCGGTCATAGATCTTGGTCGACTGGCCCAGGTACACGCCCATTGAGATCACCGAGTTCTCTTCCACGATCACGCCTTCCACCACTTCCGAGCGCGCGCCGATGAAGCAGTTGTCCTCGATGATCACCGGGTTGGCCTGCAGCGGCTCCAGCACGCCGCCGATGCCCACGCCGCCCGACAGGTGGACGTTCTTGCCGATCTGCGCGCACGAACCCACGGTGGCCCAGGTATCGACCATCGTGCCTTCATCCACATAGGCGCCGATGTTCACGTACGACGGCATCAGCACGGCGTTCTTGGCGATGAACGAACCACGGCGGGCCACGGCGGGCGGCACCACGCGGAAGCCAGCGCGGGCGAAGTCGTCGCCGGTCCAGTTGGCGAACTTGGTCGGCACCTTGTCGTAGAACTGCGCAAAGCCACCAGCGGCCATCGGCGCGTTGTCTTCCAGGCGGAACGAGAGCAGCACGGCCTTCTTGATCCACTGGTTGACGACCCAGTCGCGTCCGTGCTTTTCGGCCACGCGCAGGGCGCCGGCGTCCAGCTGGGCGATCACGTTGGCCACCGCCTCGCGGATGTCGTTCGGGGCGGACTTGGGCGACAGGCTGGCGCGGTCTTCCCACGCCTGGTCGATCAGGGCTTGCAGTGCTTGCGTCATGGTCGTTTCTTTAGTGGTGATTGTTCAGGTAAAAATATTGGTCCGCCGGGAAGGGGTCAGCGCCCGCCCAGCGACTTGCAGAATTCGACGATCCGGCGCGCGCCTTCCACGCACTCGTCCGGCGTGGCCACCAGGGCCATCCGCACGCGGTTCTTGCCCGGGTTCACGCCATGGGCGTCACGCGCCAGGTAGCTGCCGGGCAGCACGGCCACGTTCTGCTCGGCCAGCAGCCGCACGGCGAACTCGGTATCGGACAGCCCGGTGCGCGAGACATCGGCCCAGAGATAGAAGGCGGCATCCGGAAGTGACACATCAAGCACTTCCGCCAGCATCGGCGTGACGGCGCTGAATTTCTTCACGTAGGCCGCGCGGTTCTCGCGCACATGGGCCTCGTCGTTCCACGCGGCCACGCTGGCCGCCTGCACGGCCGGGTTCATGGCCGCGCCGTGGTAGGTACGGTATAGCAGGAATTTCTTCAGAATGGCCGGGTCACCCGCCACGAAGCCCGAGCGCAGGCCCGGCACGTTGGAGCGCTTGGAGAGGCTCGAGAACATGACCAGCCGCTCGAAGCCGCGGCCCAGCTTGTGGGCGGCTTCCAGCGCGCCCAGCGGCGGGTTGGCTTCGTCGAAATAGATCTCGGAATAGCACTCATCCGAGGCGATCACGAAGCCGTGGCGATCAGAGAGTTCGAACAGCTGCTTCCAGTCCGTCAGCGACATCACGGCGCCCGTGGGGTTGCCGGGCGAGCAGACGTACAGCAACTGCACGTCCTGCCAGGTCTCGGCGCCGATCTGGTCGAACGCGGGCGCGAAGTTGCGCGCCGGGTCGCTGTTGGCGAACACCGGCTTGGCGCCGGCCAGCAGCGTGGCGCCTTCGTAGATCTGGTAGAACGGGTTCGGGCACAGCACCAGCGGGTTGGGGCGGCTGGCGTCCACCACGGTCTGGGCGAAGGCGAACAGCGCCTCGCGAGAGCCCGTCACGGGCAGGACTTCAGTAGCGGCGTCAACCTTCGGCAGGCCGTAGCGGCGCTCCAGCCAGCCGGCGATGCCCTGGCGCAGCGCGTCAGTGCCGGCGGTGCTCGGGTAGCTGGCCAGCCCGGCCAGCGACGCGGTCATCGCCTGCTTGATGAATTCGGGGGTTGGATGCTTGGGCTCGCCAATGCCGAAGCTGATGGCCGGCTTGTCGGCGGGTTTGACGTCCGCCACCAGCACGCGCAGTTTCTCGAAAGGATAGGTCTGGAGCAGGTCGAGGCGCGGATTCACGGTGGCAGGCAGGCGGGGCGGTTGAAACCCGGCATTATAAAGGAATGCCGCCGCCGCCCCGCGTGCCGGCTTCGCTTAATAAAGCATCACCCGCGAGACCGTGGCCACCAGGGGGCGGCGAATGAACCGCTCCAGCCCGGCGTGCAGGTGCAGCGGACGCAACAGCATCTTGACGGTCATCTCGAGCGGCAGGTTCCGGCGCACCACGGCGCTGCACTGGGAGTTCAGCGCGCGCACGTCCTGCTCCGGCACGTCTTCCTGGTTGCGCTCCACCCGCAGCACGTTGCGCAGCGCGATCTCGGCATCCTCGTTCTTGATTTCGAGCAAACGCCGCGCCAGCGCGCCCAGCACCCGGGCGCGCCCGATCCGCTCCTGCCCGTTCAAGGCATTGAAATAACGAAAGAAATGCTTGTAGTGGCGCACTTCGTCGTTGGCGATTCGGCGCGTCAGGTCGCGCAGCACCGGCTCGTCGCTGGCCTGCTCCAGGGCACGGTAGTAGGTGGCCGTGCCGGTCTCCACCACGCAACGCGCCGCCATCTCCAGCGCGTGCGACCGCTCGAAATTGTCGATCGAGCAGGTCAGGCTGTATTCGTCGAAGAAGCGCTGGTAGCCGCGTGGCCAGTCGAATTCCGGCCAGACGTGCTCCACGTAGCGGCGCAGCGCGAAACCGTGCTGCAGTTCCTCGGATTCCCAGTGCCGGGCCAGCCACGTGGCGGCCTCCGGCACGTGGGCGTAGTAGGTGGCGAGGTTGCCCGCGTAGGTGTCGGAGCCGCTCTCGATAAAGGAGGCCGCGGCGAGCAGATAGAACAGCGTGCGGTTGTCGCGCACCTTTTCCACGTCGATGGACGCGTAGTCGATGTCGGACACGGACCAGGGCAGGTCGTCCTGTTCCGGGGTCGCTGGGGTTGCGGTCATGCACGGATCTCCAGGCAAATCGCGACCTGCAGGCGGCGTGTGACGGCCGGATGACGGTCGAGCGGCGGGGAGGGCGCTTCACTCCGGAGGGGCTCCGGGGTCACGCCGGCATTCCAAGAGACTAGCACTAACCCTAGGAAGTTTCCGCTGGATTTGTCGCGCGGGCGTCGCATCACGGTGTTGCGGGCACGCAGCATCCACCTCGAAACCGCTTGCATGAATAGACGCAACTCGCGGAAAAGCAAGGATTTTCTGGGTCGGGAATGAGGCGTCGGAAACGACGCCAATCGGGCGAGAAAGCGGCCGGACGAACGGTGCGCGATGGTATGATTACCGCCAATCTATCGGGCCCCAATGGGTCGCATGAGACGTCGACGTCACGTCACGTCGAGCGCCTCCGGGGCAGCCCGGCTTTTCCAACATTCGTAACGCCCAAACCACACGACAACCGTGCGACTGTCCTCGATCAAGCTGGCGGGCTTCAAGTCCTTCGTCGATCCCACCAATTTTCAAGTGCCCGGCCAACTGGTCGGCATCGTCGGTCCCAACGGCTGCGGCAAATCCAACATCATCGACGCCGTGCGTTGGGTGCTGGGTGAGTCACGCGCGTCCGAACTGCGTGGCGAATCCATGCAGGACGTGATCTTCAACGGTTCCACCGCGCGCAAGCAGGCCGGACGCGCCAGCGTGGAACTGGTCTTCGACAACGCCGAAGGCCGCGCCGCCGGCCAGTGGAGCCAGTACGCCGAAGTGGCCGTCAAGCGCGTGCTGACCCGCGACGGCACCTCCTCGTACTACATCAACAACCAGCCGGTGCGCCGGCGCGACATCCAGGACATCTTCCTGGGCACCGGCCTGGGGCCGCGCGCCTACGCCATCATCGGGCAGGGCATGATCTCGCGCATCATCGAGGCCAAGCCCGATGACATGCGGATTTTCCTGGAAGAGGCCGCCGGCGTATCCAAGTACAAGGAACGCCGCCGCGAGACCGAAAACCGCCTGGGCGACACGCGCGAGAACCTGACCCGCGTGGAAGACATCCTGCGCGAACTCGGCGCCAACCTCGACAAGCTCGAAGGCCAGGCCGAGGTAGCCCAGCGCTTCAAGACCCTGCAGGCCGACGGCGAGGAAAAGCAGCAACTGCTGTGGCTGCTGCGCAAGCGCGAGGCCCAGGCCGAGCAGGAGCGCCACGCGCGCGCCATCGAGCAGGCCCAGATCGACCTGGAAGCCCAGACCGCCCAGCTGCGCCACGTGGAAGCCGAGCTGGAGACGATGCGCGCGGCGCACTACGCCGCATCGGACGGCATGCACGCCGCCCAGGGCGCGCTGTACGAGGCCAATTCCGAAGTCAGCAAGCTCGAGGCCGAGATCCGCTATGTGGTGGAGTCGCGCAACCGCGTGCAGGCGCAGATCGCCGCCCTGACCACCCAGCGCGAGCAATGGCAGGGCAAGGCCGAGCAGGCCACCGAGGAACTGGCCCAGGCCGAGGAAAACCTGGCCCTGTCCGAGGCCCGCACCATCGAGGCGCAGGACGCCGTGGCGCAGAAGTCCGACGAACTGCCGACGCTGGAAGGCCAGTGGCGCGACGCCCAGCAACTGCTGAACGAGCAGCGCGCCGGCATCATGCAGGCCGAGCAGACGCTGAAGCTCGAGGCCGCCCAGCAGCGCAGCGCCGACCAGATGCTCCAGCAGCTGGAGCAGCGCAAGGAACGCCTGTCGCTGGAAGACAAGGGGCTCGACCGCCCCGACGAGACCCGGCTGGAAGAACAACGCGGCGAGCTGGCCGAGCAGGAAGCGATGCTCGAGGAAGCCCAGGCCGTGCTGATGGACAGCGAGGACCGCGTGCCGCGCCTGGACGCCGAGCGCCGCAGCGCGCAGGAGCGCGTGCAGAGCGAAGCCGCCGCCATCGCTGCGCTGGAAGCCCGCCTGTCCGCGCTGCGCCAGTTGCAGGAAAACGTGCAGACCGAGGGCAAGGTCCAGCCGTGGCTGGAGCGCCATGGCCTGGCCGAGCTCCCGCGCCTGTGGAAGAAGGTGCATATCGAGCCGGGCTGGGAAAACGCGCTCGAATCCGTGCTGCGCGAGAAGTTGGCCGCACTGGAAGTGTCCAATCTGGACTGGGTCAAGGCCTTCCTGTCCGATGCGCCGCCCGCCAAGCTCGCGTTCTACTCGCCGCCGTCCGCCGCGCGGCCTGTGGAAGCGCCGGCCGGGCTGCGCCCGCTGATGTCGCTGGTGCAGATCACCGAGCCGGGCATCCGCGCCGTCATGCAGGACTGGCTGGCCGATATCTACACCGCCACCGACATGGCGCAGGCACTGGCCGGGCGCGGCACGCTGCCCGAAGGTGCGCAGTTCGTCGTCGCCGAAGGCCACCTGGTGGGCCGCAACGCGATCCAGATCTACGCCGCCGATTCCGAGCAGGCCGGCATGCTGGCCCGCGAACAGGAAATCGAAAACCTGCAGAAGCAGGCGCGCGCGCAGATGCTGCTGTCGGACGAGGCCAAGACCCAGGCCGTGCGCGCGGAGTCGGCCTACACCCAGGCCAGCCAGGCGCTGGCCGAGGCCCGCACCCGTGCCGAGCAGGCCACGCGGCGCGTGCACACGCTCCAGATGGACGTGCTCAAGCTGTCGCAGGCGATGGAGCGTTTCTCCGCCCGGAGCGGCCAGATCCGCGAGGAACTGGCGGAGATCGAGGCCCAGATCGAGGAACAGCGCGCCGTGCGCGCCGAGTCCGAGGCGACCTTCGAGCAGCACGACACCCAGCTGGCCGAGATGCAGGCGGCCCACGAAGACCACCAGATGGCCTTCGAGGCGCTGGACGGCAAGCTGACCGGCGCGCGCCAGCAGTTGCGCGATTTCGAACGGGCCGCGCAGGAGGCGGTGTTCGCCGAGCGCAACCTGTCCGGCCGCATCGACGAGCTGCGCCGCAACATCCAGATGGCGGCGGACCAGTCCGAGCGGATCGCCGAATCGCTGGAAAACGCACGCGTCGAACTCGAAACCATCAACGAGCAGACTGCCCACACCGGCCTGCAAGAGGCGCTGGAAGTGCGCGCCGAGAAGGAAGAGAAGCTGTCGGCGGCGCGCATCGAGCTGGACGCGCTGTCGGCACAGCTGCGCCAGTTCGACGAACAGCGCCTGGCCGCCGAGCGCAGCCTGCAGCCGCTGCGCGACCGCATCACCGAGTTGCAGCTCAAGGAGCAGGCCGCGCGCCTGAACCAGGAGCAGTTCACCGAGCAGCTGACCACCGCCCAGGTAGACGAAGTGGCGCTGGCCGAGAAGCTGACCGGCGACCTGAAGCCGTCCTACCTGCAGGGCGAAGTCACGCGCATCAACAATGCGATCAACGCGCTGGGCCCGGTCAACATGGCCGCGCTCGATGAACTGTCCGCCGCGCGCGAGCGCAAGACCTTCCTCGACGCCCAGTCGGCCGACCTGAACGACGCCATCAACACGCTCGAGGACGCCATTGCCAAGATCGACCAGGAAACGCGCGCGCTGCTGCAAGGCACGTTCGACCAGGTCAACCATCATTTCGGCGAACTGTTCCCGCAGTTGTTCGGCGGCGGCCAGGCGCGCCTGATCATGACCGGCGAGGAAATCCTCGATGCCGGCGTGCAGGTGATGGCCCAGCCCCCGGGCAAGAAGAACTCGACGATTCACCTGCTCTCCGGCGGCGAGAAGGCGCTGACCGCGATTGCGCTGGTGTTCGCGATGTTCCAGCTGAACCCGGCGCCATTCTGCCTGCTGGACGAGGTGGACGCGCCGCTCGACGATGCCAATACCGAGCGCTACGCCAACATGGTGGCGCGCATGTCCGACAAGACCCAGTTCGTGTTTATTTCTCACAACAAGATTGCGATGGAGATGGCCCACCAGCTGATCGGCGTGACCATGCAGGAGCAAGGCGTGTCGCGGATCGTGGCGGTGGATATGGATGCAGCAGTGTCTATGGCGGAGGCCGCTTGAGATGGAACTGCAAAACGCTCTGATCATCGCGGGTGTCATCCTGTTGCTGTTGCTGGTGGCGTACAACCGCTGGCAGATTCACAAGGCGCGCCGCGTGCGGCCGCTGATGCCCGAAGACGACCTGCCGCCCATGCGCGAGCCGGTGGTGGGCAAGACCGTGCATCCCGAGACGGCCGCCAAGCTGCAGGAGCTGCCGCCCGAGCACAGTACGCGGCGCGAGCCCACGCTGGGCGAGGCCGGCAAAGTGGCCAGGCCCGAGGTGAAGCCGGCCGCCCGCCAGGAATCGAACCACGACGCCGAGGTGGCCGAGGTGGCCACCGCCGCCGCGCATGCGGCCGCCGGTTCGGCAGATGCCGACGAGATCGTTGCCGACGAAGTGGCCGTGGCGGCATCGCCCGCCATGGCGCAGCCTGCCAGCCGTGACGAGCAAGCCGACGAGGACGGCGCTCAGACCCAGACCGCTACCATGGCGGCGCCGGCCCCGAACCCCGCCGCCCCGGAGGCCGCCCTCGCTGCGATGGACGGGCAGCCGGCGCAGGCCGTGATCGACCCGCTGATCGACTGCATCGTGCCAATCCACCTTGAGCGCAAGGCGTCCGGCGACCGCATCCTGCCGCTGACGGGCCGGCTGCGCCGCGCCGGCACCAAGCAGGTCCATATCGAGGGCCTGCGCGCCGAGGCCAACGCCTGGGAGCCGGTGACCGCCGGCCACCAATACGAAGACATCCAGGTCGCCGTGCAGTTGGCCAACCGTAGCGGCCCGCTGAACGCGTTGGAGTTCTCCGAGTTCGTCAACGCCGTGGAGGCGCTGGCCGAGGCGCTCGATGCGTCGGCGGAGCTCCCCGACATGACCGAGACCGTCGCCAATGCCCGGGAGCTGGACGGCTTTGCTGCCGGCGCCGACGTGCAACTGGGCGTGAACGTGATTTCCGATGGCGCGCCCTGGTCGGCAGCCTACGTGCAGACCGTGGCCACGCAGGACGGGCTGGTGCTGTCCCGCGACGGCACGCGCTTCATCCGCTATGAACCGGGCGCCGATGGCGTGCAGAAGCCGCTGTTCACGCTCCAGTTCGGCGACACGAACTTCCTGCGCGACGACCTGACCGTCAACGCCGGCCGCCAGATCACGCTGCTGCTGGACGTGCCGCAGGCCGCGCAGGCGGTCAAGCCGTTCAAGACCGTGTGCGAGTACGGCTACAGCCTGGCCCAGCGCATGGGCGCCCAGCTTGTGGACGACAACATGCGGCCGCTGACCGAGGCATCGTTCGTGGCGATCTTCGCCCAACTCGAAAAGCTGTACGAGAAGCTTGAGGCGCGCGGCATGCCCGCCGGCTCATCGGCGGCCCAGCGCCTGTTCAGCCTGTAAGGAAGCCTGCCATGACCGCCAAGACTCAAGGCGCGCAGGCTCCGGCCTCCGCGCCCGCCGGTGCGTTGCCGGCCGATGCCGCCGCTACCGCGCGCGTGCAATGGCTGCGCGATGAACTCGAACGCCACGCCTACCAGTACTACGTGCTCGATGACCCGTCGATTCCGGACGCCGAGTACGACGCGCTGTTCAGCGAACTCCAGGCGCTGGAGACCGAGCATCCCGACCTGCTGACCGACGACTCGCCCACGCAGCGCGTGGGCGGTGCGCCGTTGTCCGCGTTCGATTCCGTGCGGCATCGCGTGCCGATGCTGTCGCTGAACAATGGCTTCGCCGACGAGGATGTCGTCAATTTCGACCGCCGCTGCGCCCAGGGGCTGGGCCGGACCGCCGCCGCGCCCGCGCCAGCTGACGACCTGTTCAGCGCCGCCGAGGCGACCGATCAGGCCGTGGAATACGCCTGCGAACTGAAGTTCGACGGCCTGGCGATGTCGCTGCGCTACGAGGACGGCAAGCTCGTGCAGGCCGCCACGCGCGGCGACGGCGAGACCGGCGAGGACGTGACCGCCAACGTGCGGACCATCAAGGCGATTCCGCTAAAGCTGCGCGGCAAGGCGCCGGCCGTGCTGGAAGTGCGCGGCGAGGTCTTCATGTACCGCGCCGAATTCGACAAGCTCAATGAACGCCAGGCCGAGGCCGGCGAGAAGACCTTCGTCAATCCGCGCAACGCCGCCGCCGGCAGCCTGCGGCAGCTGGACCCGCGCATCACGGCCAAGCGCCCGCTGTCCTTCTTCGCCTACGGGATTGGCGAGTTGCAGGGCGCGGAGCGCCCCGCCACCCACAGCGTGATGCTCGACGGCTTTGCCGGGCTGGGCCTGCCGGTCTGCGCCGAGCGTCAGGTGGTGAAGGGTGCGCAGGGCCTGTTGGCCTTCTATCGCGATATTGGGGCGCGCCGCGACCAGTTGCCGTACGACATCGACGGCGTGGTCTACAAGGTCAACGCGATTGCCGAGCAGGAGCAGCTTGGCTTCGTCTCGCGCGCGCCGCGCTTTGCGCTGGCGCACAAGTTCCCGGCGCAGGAGATGACCACGACCGTCGAGGACATCGAGGTGCAGGTGGGCCGCACCGGCGCCATCACGCCCGTGGCACGGCTCGCGCCGGTGTTCGTGGGCGGCGTGACCGTGACCAACGCCACGCTCCACAACGAGGACGAGATCCGCCGGAAGGATGTGCATATCGGCGACACGGTGATCGTGCGCCGTGCCGGCGACGTGATTCCCGAGGTGGTGGCCGTGGTGCTGGAACGGCGCCCGGCCGACGCGCGCGCGTTTGTCATGCCGACCACCTGCCCGGTGTGCGGCTCGCACGTGGAGCGCCTGGAGGACGAGGCTATCGCCCGCTGTACGGGTGGCCTGATCTGCGCCGCGCAGCGCAAGCAGGCCCTGCTGCACTTTGCCCAGCGCCGCGCAATGGACATCGAGGGCCTGGGCGACAAGGTGGTGGAGCAACTGGTCGACCAGGGCATCGTCCGCACGCCGGCTGATCTCTTCAAGCTCGGCGTGGCCAAGCTGGCCGCGCTGGACCGGATGGCCGACAAGTCGGCGACGAACCTCGTGGCGGCCATCGACAAGTCGCGTAGCACCACGCTGAACCGCTTTATCTTCGCGCTGGGCATCCGCCACGTGGGCGAGGCGACGGCCAAGGATCTTGCCAAGCACTTTGGCAAGCTGGACAACCTGCTGGCCGCCGACGAGGCCGCGTTGCTCGAAGTGAACGACGTTGGGCCGGTGGTGGCGCAGTCGATCGCCAACTTCCTGGGCGAGCCACACAATGTGGAGGTGGTCGAGCAGCTGCGCGCCGCCGGCGTACACTGGCCGGAGAGCGAGCCCGCCGCCCGCGCGCCGCTGCCGCTGGCCGGCAAGACCTTCGTGCTGACCGGCACGCTGCCGACACTCTCGCGTGAGGACGCCAAGGAGCGACTGGAAGCGGCCGGCGCCAAGGTGGCTGGCTCGGTGTCGAAGAAGACCGACTACGTGGTGGCCGGTGCCGAGGCCGGCAGCAAGCTTGAGAAGGCGCAGGCGCTTGGCGTGGCGGTGATCGACGAGGATGGCATGCTGGCGCTGCTGGCGGACGCCACGGGCGCACAACCGGAGGACGCGCAATGATCCGTGACATTCTGAAGATGGGAGATCCGCGCCTGACGCAGGTGGCGCGGCCCGTGACCGCGTTCAACACGCCCGAGCTGCGCGTGCTGATCGACGATATGTTCGACACCATGGAACACGCCAACGGCGCCGGCCTGGCCGCGCCGCAGATCGGTGTGGACCTGCAGGTGGTGATCTTCGGCTTCGACAGCAATCCGCGCTACCCCGACGCGCCGATGGTGCCGAAGACGGTGCTGATCAATCCGGTGCTGGAACCGCTCTCCGACGAGATGGAAGAGGGCTGGGAAGGGTGCCTGTCGGTACCGGGGCTGCGTGGCGTGGTGCCGCGCCATGCCCGGTTGAAGTATTCGGGATTCGACCCGATGGGGAACCGGATCGAGCGGGTGGCCGATGGCTTCCATGCCCGCGTGGTGCAGCACGAGTGCGACCACCTGATCGGCGTGCTGTACCCGATGCGGGTGAAGGACTTCACGCGCTTCGGCTTCACCGAGGTGCTGTTCCCGGACCTGCCGGCGAACTACGACGACTGAGGCGGCGGCCTCCCTCACCGCTTGCCGGCGAGGGAGGCACCACCTGGCGTCAGAACTTCTCGAACGCGCCCAGGAAGCGCCACTGGCCCGGCGGCAGATCGCCCAGCACCACGCGGCCCATGCGCACGCGCTTCAGGCCCACCACGCGCAGTCCCACCTGCTCGCACATGCGGCGAATCTGGCGCTTGCGGCCTTCGCGCAGCACAAAGCGCAGCTGCTCCTCGTTCTGCCAGCTCACCTTGGCCGGCTTGAGCGGCACGCCATCGAGCGAGAGGCCGTGACGCAGCCGCTCGATCTCATCCGCCGGGAACACGGCGCTGATATTGCGCTCGACCGGACCTTCCGGCGATTCCCAGACCACGCGCACCAGGTATTCCTTCTCCACATTCGAGTCGTCGCCGATCAGCGCCCGCGCTACACGGCCGTCCTGCGTCAGCACCAGCAGGCCGGTGGAGTCGATATCGAGACGGCCAGCCGGCGCGAGGTTCTTGCGTTGCCACGGCTGGAAGCGCTTGCGGGTGGGGTCTTCGGCCCACTGGTTCTCGGGCGCGAACAGCACGGCGGCCGGCTCGTAGCCGTCCTCGGCCTGGCCTGAGACGTAGCCGACAGGCTTGTTGATCAGCACGGTCACGCGCTCGCCCTGTTCGGAACGGGCGGCCTGCAGGATCTCGATCTCGGCGTCGGGGCGGACGCGCGAACCCAGTTCGGTCACGGCCTTGCCGTCCACCAGCACCCAGCCACGCGGGATCCACTCGTCAGCCTCGCGGCGCGAGCAGAGGCCCAGTTCGGACATGCGCTTGGACAGGCGGATGAGACCGTCGTCATTGGCCTCCGCCTGCTGCCGGACCGGCTCGCGTGCCTCGGCGCGCGGTGCCGGACGCTCGGTACGGACCGGACGCGCACGGTCGGCGGTGTCGCTGAAGCGGCGGGCCGGCGCGGCAGGGCGGCGCGTGTCATCGCCATCGGCACGGCGCTGGGGCGGACGGCGCTCGTCATCGCCATAACGGCGTGGCGGGCGGGCTTCGTCGTCACCGAAACGGCGCGGACGCGGGGCGCCACGATCGTCATTGCCGAAGCTGCGCTGGGGCGGACGGCGGTCGTCGCCGCCGAAGCCACCGCGTTGCGGCGGACGGCGCTCGTCATCGCCATAACGGCGCGGCGGGCGGGCTTCGTCGTCACCGAAACGGCGGGGACGCGGCGCGCCGCGATCGTCATTGCCGAAGCTGCGCTGGGGCGG
>NZ_JBFRHD010000037.1:0-24815 GCF_052115685.1 Cupriavidus sp. 2KB_3 | reverse complement strand
GGAGATGTCCTTGCCCACCACCTTCAGGCCATTGATGACCGCCGCGCCCACCACGATGGCGGTGCCGTGCTGGTCATCGTGGAAGACGGGAATCTTCATCCGCTCGCGCAGCGTGCGCTCCACGTAGAAGCATTCCGGCGCCTTGATGTCCTCGAGGTTGATGCCGCCGAAGGTCGGCTCGAGCGAGGCGATGATATCGACCAGCTTCTGGGGGTCTTTTTCGTCGATCTCGATGTCAAACACATCGATCCCGGCGAACTTCTTGAACAGGCCGGCCTTGCCTTCCATGACCGGCTTCGAGGCTGCGGCGCCGATGTCGCCCAGGCCCAGCACGGCGGTGCCGTTGGTGATCACGGCGACGAGGTTGCCGCGCGCGGTGTAGCGGAAGGAATTGGCCGGATCGGCAACGATTTCCTCGCAAGCGGCGGCAACGCCCGGCGAATAGGCCAGGGCCAGGTCGCGCTGGTTCGAGAGCGGCTTGGTCGGGGTGACGGAAATCTTGCCCGGGGTCGGAAACTCGTGGTATTCGAGCGCGGCCTTGCGGAAGACGTCTCTTTCGTAAATTTCATCCATGATCTGAAAGTGGCATGCACCGATTGAAAGCGGAAGACGGCAAAGGAGCGGTTTCCGGTAATGCCAGCTCGATGCCTGCTTCGCGCATTGCCGACGTCACCGTAACAGCATGCTCGGGCGAGAGTGGCGTGAGCGGGAGTCGGATGCCCTCGCGGATGCGCCCCATGCGCGCCATTGCCCACTTGACCGGTATAGGGTTCGACTCGATGAACAAAGCCTGGTTGATCGCGGCCAGGCGTCGGCTCAAGCGACGCACGGTCTGGATATCGCCGGCGCAAGCCGCGGCGCAGAGCTGGTGCATCAGGTTCGGAAGGATGTTGGCCGTGACGGATATGTTGCCGCACGCCCCCATGAGGATCAGCGCCGCGGCCGTGGCGTCATCGCCGCTATACACCGAGAACTCCGGCGGCAGCCGATGGAAGAGTTCATTGGCGCGCGCGAGGTTGCCGGTGGCGTCCTTCAGCCCGACGATGCCATCGATCTTGCTCAAGGACAGGATGGTCTCCACGGTCATGCCCGCGATCGTGCGGCTCGGCACGTCGTACACGACAAGTGGCACGTCGCAGCGTTCAGCCACTGTCCGGAAATGCCGGAAAATGCCCATCTGGCTCGGCTTGTTGTAGTAGGGCACGACCGACAGGCAGGCCGTCACGCCGGCATCGCGGGCCGCCAGCGTGAGGTCGATCGCCTCGCTGGTGGAGTTTGCCCCTGTGCCGCCGATTACCGGAATGCGGCCGGCGGCACGCGCCACCGCCACCCGGATAAGCTCCACCTGATCGCCCGGCGAGAGGGTGGGCGTCTCACCGGTCGACCCAGTGATGACCAGCGCATCAGTGCCTTCCGCGATATGCCAGTCGATGAGCTCGTGGTAAGTGGCCCAGTCGATGGCGCCATCCGGAAACATCGGCGTGACCAGTGCCACGAGGCTGCCGCGAATATCCAGATACTTCCCCTGCATGGTTAGTCTCCCGCCGCTGTCAGGTGGTCCGGCCATTCGGCGGCAAGCTGCTTGGCAGCCGCCTCCAGCCGGGCCAGGCCGTCGTCGATCTCGACGCTGTCGACAACAAGGCTCGGCGCCAGGCGGATGACATCGGGCCCCGCCTGCAGCACCATGACCCCGTGCTCGAGGCATCGGTTCACGACGTGGCGCGACTGGCCCTTCCAGCGGGGCGCCAGCACGCACCCAAGCAGCAGCCCGATGCCGCGCACGGCCTCGAACAGCGCATGGCGCTTGCCGATCTCATTCAGTGCGGAGACAAAATGTGCATGCCGCACCGCCACGCCTTGCAGCACATCCGGCCGGTTGATCCAATGCAACGCCGCTTCGCCGACCGCGCAGGCCAGAGGATTTCCGCCGAATGTGCTGCCGTGGGTGCCGACGCCGAGATGCTGCGCCGCATCCTCCGTTGCAAGCATCGCGGCCAGCGGAAAGCCGCAGCCGATTGCCTTGGCAGTAGTCATGACGTCCGGCACGACCTCGAAGTACTGGTAGCCGAAGAGCGTGCCAAGCCGGCCCATCCCAGTCTGGACCTCATCAAGGATCAAGAGGGCGCCGTGTGCGTCGCAGAGTGCGCGCGCACGTTGCAAGTAGGCGCGACTGGCAGGAAGCACGCCGCTCTCGCCGAGGATTGGCTCGAGCACCACGGCACACGTGTGGTCCGATACCGCCGCCTCCAGTGCCGCGACGTCGTTGAACGGCACGTGCCGGATACCGGCGATGGGCGGTCCGAAACCGTCCGAGTATTTTGATTGGCCGGCCACGCTGACGGTAAACAGGGTGCGTCCGTGGAAGCTGTTGAGCGCGGCGACGATCTCGTGCTTGTCATCGCCGCCGGTGACGATGCCATGACGGCGTGCGAGCTTGAACGCCGCCTCGTTGGCTTCCGCGCCGGAGTTGGCGAAGAACACGCGATCTGCAAAGGTCGCCTGCGTCAGCGCATGCGCGAGCCGCATGGCGGGCTCATTCGCAAAGACATTGGAGGTGTGCCAGAGCCGCCGTGCCTGACTGGCCAGCGCGTTGACGAGAGCCGGATGGCAATGGCCCAGCGCATTGACGGCGATGCCGCCGGCGAAGTCGACGTACTCGGTCCCGTCCTGATCCCAAAGACGCGCGCCTTTGCCTTCGACCGGAACGATGCCGGCCGGATCATAGCTGGGGACCATGACGTGTTCGTAGAGGTCCCGCGATACGGAGGCCGTCACAGCGCTCCTTCGCTCGGTATGGTCACGATGTTCATCATCAAGAAGTTGTCAGCCGTGGTGTTGTTCAAATTCGGCCATGTAGCCGGTCAGTGCCTGGACGGCCTGCTCGGTCACGGCGTTGTAGAGTGATGCGCGCATGCCGCCCTTGGCGCGATGGCCTTTCAGGCCGAGCAGGCCGCGCTCGGCGGCGCCGGCAAGGAATATGCCTTCAAGTCTCGGATCGGCGAGATGGAAGGGCACGTTCATATGCGAGCGGTCAGCGGCCACGACGTTATTGATGAAGCAGCCGCTGCGGTCGATCACGCTGTAGAGCATGTCCTGCTTGCGTGCGTTCCTGGCGCGAACGGCCTCGAGCCCACCCAGCGACTTTAGCCACTGGAACACGAGTCCGGCCGCATACCAGGCGAAGGTCGCCGGCGTGTTGTACATCGATTGGTGCTCGGCGAGCACCTGGTAGTTCATAACGTCGGGGCAATAGGCATGGGCGCGACCCAGCAGATCGTCGCGGACGATGACAAGCGTCAAGCCGCTCGGCCCGATGTTCTTCTGCGCGCCGGCATAGATCAGGCCGAAGCGCGCGACGTCGAGGGGCCCGGAAAGAATGTTGGCGGAGAAGTCAGCGACAAGGGGACAGTCGTCGCCGACATCGGGTATCCAGTGGAACTCGAGCCCGTCGATCGTCTCGTTGGCGGTGTAGTGAAGATATGCGGGCGCGTCCGACGGACGCCATGCCGACTGGGGCGGGATCGCCTTGTATCCCGATCCCTCGGCACTCGCGGCGATATTCACCTCGCCATATCGCGCTGCGGCCGTCTGCGCCTTGCGCGACCAGTACCCGGTATCGATGTAGTCGCAGGGACCGGCCTGGTGCATGAGATTCATCGGGATTTGCGAGAACTGCAGCGTGCCCCCGCCTTGCAGAAATAGAACCTTGTAATGCGCGGGAATGCCGAGTAGCTCGCGCAGGTCCTGCTCGGCGCGAGCCGCCATCTCGACGAAGGCTTCGGAGCGATGGCTCAACTCCATGACCGAAGTACCAGTGTCCTGCCAGTTCAGCAGGTCTTCCCGCATCGTCCCCAGAACGGACTCCGGGAGGGCGGATGGTCCCGCGCTGAAGTTATAGCACCTTAAGGGTGATTCCATGTCGTTCAACTCTTCCTTCATTGATATTCGCCGCCGTCCGTGCAGTCAGCGGGTCATGCCTGCGAGCGTCATCAGCAGCCGAAGCGTAAGCGCGACGACACCCAATGCGGCCACGCTGCATGCCCAGATGAGAACCATCCAGCCGATGCGCCGGAAGGTGGTGCCGTGTCCGTCCGGAGTGATTGGTGCGTTCATTCAGTGAAACCCCTCTCCGGCCTTCACCTTGCCCCGAAAGACGTAGTAAGCCCACGCCGAGTATCCGATGATCATGGGGATGATGAGCAGCGCACCGACCAGCGTGAAGCCGAGGCTCTGCGGTGGCGCTGCAGCCGCAATGATCGAGATGGCGGGCGGTACGATGTTGGGCCAGATGCTTATCACGAACCCCGAGTAGCCAAGGAAAATCAGCACCAGCGACCACAGGAACGGTCCGGCATGCGGATCGTCTTGCAGCGTGTGCAGTATGCAGCCGGTCGCAATGAGCACCACGACGGGCACAGGCGTGAAGAACCAGAGATTGGGCAGGGAGAACCAGCGGTTGGCGATGGCCGGATTGTGGAGGGGCGTCCAGATGGCGACGATCACAATGGCCGCCAGCATGGCTATCGTGAGAGGACGCGTCACGCGGATCATCGTGCGCTGGAGCCCACCTTCGGTCTTGAGGATGAGCCAGGTCGATCCCAGCAGAGCATAGCCGATCACCACGCCAAGACCTGTGAAGACCGAGAACGGCGTCAGCCAGGCCATCACCCCATCAGCGCTTGCGCCATCGATTACGTGCACGCCATTGATAAAGGCGCCGAGCACAGCACCCTGGAAGAATGCCGCGACAAAGGACCCCGTCATGAAGGCCTTGTCCCAGAACGGCTTGTGGGCTTCGGTGGCCTTGAATCGGAACTCGAACGAGACGCCACGCCAGATCAAGCCGGCCAGCATCAGCAGCAGCGGCACGTAGAACGCGCTGAGCAGGATTGCATAGGCTTTCGGAAAGGCGGCCATGAGGCCGGCACCGCCAAGCACCAGCCATGTTTCGTTGCCGTCCCAGACCGGCGCGACGGTGTTCACCATCGTGTCACGGTCCTCCCGCCTCGGGATGAACGGGAAGAGGATGCCGATCCCCAGATCGAATCCGTCCATGATGACGTACATCATGACCGCGAATCCGATGATGAGGAACCACACCAGAGGCAGATCGATACCCATTTCCTATCTCCTCGTTTAGTGTCCGGAATTGGCGGCATCGGGCGCCACCGATGCCGCGGACAGCGGGCGTGCCGGCCGCTCATTGCGCGTGTCGCCGTCCGGCGGGTTCTCATGCCCGGTCGGCCCCTGCCGTACCAGCCGGAACATGTAGGCGATTCCGGTACCGAAGACCCCTGCATACATCACCATGAGCACCACAAGCGTGACCGAGAGGGTCAGCGTGGAGTGGTTGGAGACGGCATCGCTGGTTCGCATGAGTCCGTACACCACCCATGGCTGCCGGCCGATTTCCGTGGTGAACCAGCCGGCCAGCATGGCCACGACGCCCGCTGGCCCCATCAGCAGCGTGAAGCGGGCCAACGCGCGCGATATATACAGCCGGCCTCTCCAGCGGGTCCATGCGGACCAGACCGCCAAGAGGACCATCAGCATGCCCAGTCCGACCATGACCCGGAAGGTCCAGAACAGGACGGCGGCATTTGGCCGGTCCTCGCGAGTGAAGTCTTTCAAGCCGGGGATCGTCCCGTTCCATTCGTGAGTGAGAATCAGGCTGCCGAGATGCGGTATCTCGATCGCATATCGGGTCCGTTCCATGTCCATATCGGGGAGTCCGAAAAGGATCAGCGGCACGCCGCCCTCGCCGCGGTCGTTCTCCCAGTGACCTTCCACCGCCGCAATCTTCGCCGGCTGGTGCTTGAGGGTATTGAGCCCATGGGCATCGCCGATGACCACCTGCAGCGGCGCGGCGACGAGCAGCATCCACATGGCCATGGAGAACATTCTTTTGATGGCGGGTTGGCGATCTCCCCTGAGCAGGTGCCATGCCCCTGAAGCGCCGACGAATAACGCGGTGGCAAGCATGGCCGACATCACCATGTGCGCCAGCCGGTAGGGGAACGAAGGATTGAAGATGACTGCGATCCAGTCGACCGGCACCACCACCCCGTTGACGATCTCGTAGCCCTGCGGCGTCTGCATCCAGCTGTTCGAGGCCAGAATCCAGGTTGCCGAGAGCAGGGTGCCCACAGCGACCATGGCAGTTGCAAAGAAGTGGAGGCCCCGGCCCACCTTGTTCCAACCGAACAGCATCACGCCGAGGAAGCCGGCTTCGAGGAAGAACGCCGTGAGGACCTCATAGGTGAGCAAGGGGCCGGTGATGCTCCCCGCGAAGGTCGAGTAGCGGCTCCAGTTGGTGCCGAACTCGTATGCCATCACCAGTCCGGACACGACGCCCATGGCGAAGTTCACCGCAAAAATCTTCGACCAGAATTGGTACAACACCTTGTATACGTCATCCTTCTTCCATAGAAATAGTCCCTCGAGCACGGCGAGGTAGCTCCCCAGCCCGATGGTGATGGCCGGGAAGACGATGTGGAAGGAGACCGTGAATCCGAACTGGATACGGGCGAGTTCCAAGGCAGTGAACGGAAACATGGCTTGACCTGGCTATCCTTGAGACAGACGCTCTAGCAGCGTCCCTGGTTTCGACTGCCGCCGCTCGAGCGCGTCGGCGGCGTCACGCCAGCGCGGCAGCGGAACCCCCGGCGGCGAAAGCAGGCTGGTGAAGCCGCACTGCAGTAGCACCGGGAACTGGTCCGGCAACAGCGGCCCGGCAGCCCGCAGGTCGCCTGCGAAGTGATGGCGTTCGCGGAGCATGCGCGCAAGCGTGAAGCCGCGGCCATCTCTCGATTTGGGGAACTCGATGACGATCAGCGATAGCGTGTCGAGCATCGCGGCGACGCTGGCGGTGTCCTCGCTGGCGGCTAACCAAATGCCGCTCGCGCTTGCGCCGGACTGCATCACATAAGTACCCCACTGGTCGAGCCGGACTACCCCACACATCGGATCTGGCAGTGGCTGTCCCGGTTGCCAGTAAATTCGGTGGTCCTCCGCGGGCAGGCCGGCCTTGTCAATCAACGCCATGGAGCACCTCCTTAAAAGGCTCGATTCCTATACGGCGATAGGTGTCGATAAAGCGTTCACCGTGCTGGCGCTGCGCCAGAAATATCCCGACCAGCGCTTCGACGACCTCCGGCACGTCTTCGTAGGGCACCGACGGCCCCAGGATCTTGCCGACTGCCGCGTCTTCGTCGGCGCTGCCGCCCAACGTGATCTGGTAGTGCTCCTCGCCCCCTTTGTCGATGCCTAGTACCCCGATGTGGGCAACATGGTGGTGGGCGCAGGCGTTGATGCAACCGGAGACATTGAGCTTGAGCTCGCCAATCTCGCGTTGCTTCGCCTCGTCGAAGCGGAGCGCGATGCGTTGCACAACAGGCACCGACCGCGCCAGCGCAAGACTGCAGTAGTCCAGCCCGGGGCAGGCAATCGAATCCGAGATCAGATTGATGTTCGGTGTGGCGAGCCCCGCTGCCTTGAGCGCCTTCCAGACCTCGTAGAGCTCGCCGCGCCGGACATGCGGCAGCACCAGATTCTGTTCGTGCGATACCCTGATCTCGTTGAACGAATGCCGCTCGGCCAGATCGGCGATCCGCTCCATCTCCTCGGCGCTGACATCACCCGGAATGCCGCCGGCCGGCTTCAACGACATGACCACGCTGACATAGCCCGGCATCTTGTGCGGATGCGTATTTGTCTTGACCCAATGGCGGAATCCCTCATCCTGCGCAAGCGCAGCATCGCATTCCGCCGAATCCACCGGCAGCGACGCGAAGGCCGGGAACACGAAGCGGCTCCGGATGGCCTCCACAATCGCGGGCTCGAGGTACTGGCGATTCGCCGGCAGGCGTTCGAACTCCTCCTCGATCATCTCGATGAACTTGCCCGGCTTGAGTTCCCTGACAAGAATCTTGATCCGTGCCTTGTAGATATTGTCGCGCCTGCCGAGGGCGTTGTAGACGCGCAGGATCGCCTCGACGAAACGGAGCAGGTCGCGCTCGGGAAGCCAGTCGCGTACCTTCGTTCCGACGATTGGCGTTCTGCCCAGACCGCCACCGGCGTAGATCTGGAAGCCCACTTCGCCCTGCGGATTCTTCTTCGCAAGAATGCCGATGTCATGGAAGCGCACGGCGGCACGGTCGACCGGACTGCCGGTAATGGCGATTTTGAACTTGCGCGGCAGGTAGGTGAACTCGGGATGGTCGGTGGACCATTGCCTCAGAATCTCGGCATGGACGCGCGGGTCGACGACCTCGTCGACGGCCGCGCCGGCGAAGTGATCGGTGGTGACGTTGCGCACGCAGTTGCCGCTGGTCTGTATGCAGTGAAGATCGGCGTCAGCCAGCGTCGACAGAATTTCGGGAGAGTCGGCGAGGTGCGGCCAGTTGAACTGCAGATTCTGGCGGGTGGTGAAATGACCGTAGCCCTTGTCGTAGGTGCGCGCCACATATGCGAGCTGGCGAAGCTGAATGGCGCTCAGCGTCCCGTAGGGAATCGCCACGCGCAGCATGTACCCGTGCAGCTGCAGGTACAGCCCGTTCATCAGACGATAGATCTTGAACGCTTCCTCGCTGAGCTCGCCTGACAGGCGTCGGGCTACCTGCAATCCGAACTGTGCGGCACGGTCCTTGAGGAATTCCCGTTCCGTGGCGTCGTATTGGTAGATGCCGGCATGCTCGATGCCAACCGGCACGACCGGCGACGCCATGATGGCCGTGCGCGCGGCAGGCCGACGCGCCTGCTTGCCAAGATCAGTGCGAACCGATGGACCCTGTGCGCGCATCTGCTCGCGGAAGTCGGCGGGCACGGGGCGTCCGTCGACGATCCGCGCCGCGCGCGGGGTGGGGCTCACGACCAGGTTGTCCGCTTCGGCGGCACTCGCCGCGGTCTTGGCATCGTCGAGCTGCGCGGAGTCGAATGCATGGGCGTCTTGCAGGGCATCGACCCACGCGTGTCCGGCATCGAGCCACACCACGGCGCCATCATGAAGTCGATTTGCTGAGATCAGGTAGTAGTCATTCATCGCGGTCAGTAAGGTTCAGTGCATCGATCCATGCGCTAGCTTCATGTATGTATATATATGTGAAGTGTATGGTAATACTAGTTCAGATTGTTCGGTTTTACAACGCCGAAAGACGAATCCGCTTTCGAGGAGCACCCGCATCGCTGACGTCCTGACGCGCCACGTCGAGGCGCTACCGCCTCCCGCCGGCCGAGTGGGGATGAATACATACAGTGATATACTGTATGTAAGAGGCTGTTTTGCCTGTCTAGACTATGGTGCCTGGCGCTGTAAGGCACACAATCGAATAAGGAAAGGTGTCAACGATGAATGACACGAAAGCAGGCCCGCGCGCGGGCTGGATACGTCCGCTCACGCAGGGCGCCGGACCCCGGTACATGCAGATTGCCGATCTGATCGGAAAAGCCGTGAAATCCGGCGAACTGACCGACGGCGACCAGATTCCGCCACAGCGATGGCTTGCCGAAGCACTTGGGGTCGATCTCACGACGGTGACGCGCGCATATACCGAGGCCCGCAGTCGTGGACTCATCACATCCTTCAGCGGCCGGGGTTCTTTTATCGCGGGTAGCAGGGAGCCGGCCAGCGACGGCCGGATCGATCTCTCGATGAATATTCCGCCCCAGCCCGCGGGCGGCGGCATGGCGGAGTTCGTGAAGACCACCATCAGCGAAGTACTGGCTCGCCAAGGCATCGAGGCCCTCTCCGCCTATCAGGACGCTGGGGTGAGTGCGTCGCTGATCCAGGCGGGCAGGGCATGGCTGCGGCCGGCGCTCGGCGCGCTTGCCAATCATCCGGACCTCACGCTGTGTACGGGAACCCAGGCCGCCATCTTCTGTGCACTCCTGTCGACAACCCAGCGAGGCGACACCATTTTGTCCGAGCCGTTGACCTATCCGGGCTTCCTGGTGGCGGCTCAGCAGCTCGGGCTGCGTCTGGTTGGGCTGGACGTCGATGCAGACGGCGTCACGCCCGAATCCGTCGAGCGCTCTCATCGCGAAACCGGCGCAACGCTCATCTATCTGAATCCGACGCTGCAGAACCCGACCGGCACGACGATGCCTGAGGCACGCCGCGAGGCGATTGCCGCGACACTCCTCCAACTCGGCATGACGCTGATCGAGGATGATCCCTACCGTTATCTGCTGAATGACGCGCCGCCGCCAATCGCGACATTTACCGGCGGCGAGCGAACGTACTACATGACGTCGCTGTCGAAATGCCTGTGGCCGAGTCTTCGCACGTCGTTCGTCGTTCCTCCGCACGAGCATGATGGCGCTGCACTGCAGAGTGCCTTGCGTGCGTCCAGCATGGGCTGTTCGATGCTGCTGGCCGCCGTCGCTGAGGAGTGGCTCCGCAGCGGCGTGGCGAAACAGCTGGTCCTCGACATCCAGCGCGAAGTGCGTGCCCGGCAAACGCTGGCGCGAAACATCCTGCCTCGGGACGTCAGCACCCATCCCACCGGCGTGCACATCTGGATGCCGCTGCCGGGTCATTGGAATCGCCAGTTGTTCGCACACGCGCTGGAGCAGCATGGTGTGCTGGTGGCCTGCTCGGACGATTTCAGCATTGCGCCGAATCCCGTGGATGCCGTGCGGCTGTCGATCGGCGGCGCACGCGATCAGGGGCTGCTGGGCCAGGCGCTGCAACAGGTCGCCAGGCTGCTGTATGAGGAGAGGCGGCGTGGTGGCCGCACCATCGTGTAGGCGGCTAAGCGCGTACCAGCGCCCGCTTGCCCAGCCGAGAACGCCCACGAGGGGTCCAGACATGCGCCTCGCTGAGCACCACGGACCTTCAGATTCGCGAAAGGGGTGGCTAACACGATATCGCTGGGCGATAAACCAACGAAACACGCTCCAATGCATACGCTGCAAAAGTGCCTTGCCTATTGCGTGGAGAGGTAGTGCGCCATTGACTTCACCGTTGGCATCGATCTCGCCACCATGGTGTGGTCAAGCTGCGTACGCCTGATCCAGTACGTCAACGCGGAGGCCCCGGGCGTGACCGTAGAATCGTCGAGGTCAGCAGTGCGGAACTAGGGGAGCTGGTGGCAATACCGAAACTCGAGCAGCGGTATCAAATGCAGGTTCGTGCGCTGCAATGCATCCATGGTGATGGCAATATCGCGGACCGGCGCGAGAAGTGTTGGTTACGCCTCAAACGTAACGGCCAACGCGGCGGCGACGGTAAGATTCCGCGGAAAGCCACGGATTTTCCCTTTTCCAGTGCGTGTTAGGTGTAAAATCCGTAGCATTGCAAGGATTACGGGCAAAAAGTGGCCGAATCCGTATAATCTGTGTGAGGGCACGGAAGTTGCGAAAGAGCTACTTTTCCCGTGTAATCGTACAGACACTATGGAGCGCAGATGCGAGTGACCATTACCGACGCTGAAGAGATTGGCGCTGTAGTGCGCGCGGTGCGCAAACGCGGAGGTTTGCGCCAGGACGATGCTGCAGGCCTTTTGTCGGTCGGCGAATCCTTTATGTTCAAGCTCGAAAACGGCGAAACCTCGCTCCAATGGCGCAAGCTGTTTCAAGTATTGCAGGGACTGGGTATTCACGTCGAACTGGACGTGCCGGATCTTACGCCAGCGGTCCTTGAGCACGAACGCGCGCGCATGCACGAGAGACAGTTTCGTCGTGGACGTAGCCCGGAATGACCGAGCGCATTCTCGTCGCCCATATCGATGACCGCGTTGTGGGCACGTTGCGCGGCGATCAGGATATCTGGTCGTTTGGATACGACGCGCGCTGGCTGGCGGATCCGACGAGCTTTGCGCTGAGTCCAGCGTTGCCGCTAGGTGATCGGGTCGTCGATGGCAGCACCCGCCGTCCAGTTCAGTGGTTCTTCGACAATCTGCTTCCCGAGGAAGCACAGCGTACCCTGATGGCCCGCGATGCCGGGATCCGCAACGAGGGCGATGCGTTTGCGCTTCTCGTGCACTATGGCGCTGAGTCGGCGGGCTCGCTGACGCTCTTACCGCCCGGTGTTGCGCTGGCGCAGCCGTCGTGGCGGCCATTGTCCGATGATGCCTTGTCGGCGCGAATAGCCGCACTGCCGCGCGTGCCCCTGTCGCACGAAGCTCCAAAGAAGATGTCACTGGCAGGCGCGCAGCATAAGCTCGCGGTGGTTCTGGCGAACGACGCGTTGCTCGAACCGGCTGGCCCCGCTCCATCGACGCACATCCTGAAGCCCGCGCACCAGGACAACGACACTTATCCGCATTCAGTCATCAACGAGTGGTTCATGATGACGCTCGCCGGGCGGCTAGGCCTGCCGGTGCCGGCAGTACATCGTCGATATGTTCCGGAACCGGTCTACATTGTCGACCGATTTGATCGTCAGGCCGGATCCCGTGGCTGGGAGCGCCTGCACAGTATCGATGCCTGCCAGATGTTGAACCTATCCCGTACATTCAAATACGACCAGGGAAGCCTCGAGGCTCTGATTCGTCTGGCGGCGCTTTGCCGGGCGCCGGCGCTGGCTCGTGCCAGACTGTTTGACTGGCTGGCCTTTAATCTGATGACGGGCAACGGGGACGCCCACCTGAAGAATCTCAGCTTCCTCGCAAGCGGAAGCGGAGTTGCGCTGGCTCCCTTCTACGACCTGCTCAGTGAAGCAGCTTACGCGACGCCGGCACTTGGAAATGCGGGATGGCCGGATGTCAGGCTTGCTTGGCCGTTACCCGGCGCGGCGTATTTCCGAGATGTCAGTTTTGCGGTGCTGCATGCCGCAGCGGTGGCGCTGGGCCTGGCGCCACATACGGCAACGCGCCGCCTTGCTGCAATGCGCGACGCCATCGTACCCGCCGCCAAGATCCTATATGCCGAGGTCGAAGCCACTAACGCCGCGTTGGCCGAGCAACGACCCCAGCTCGCCGCTACTCTGGCGGGAGAGTTGCGCTGCTTACGGGTCATCGTGCACACCATCATCGGCGACATGGTGCGCCAATTGAGCTGACGATCAGACTTCGTGCTGGGGTAGAGGAGCCCCACACCAGAGGGACTCGCCGTCGGACGACGCTCTTTCCGGATGGGAAGGGACCGAGCAGCTTGGATCACGATGCTATTGGCGGCCAGGGCCCATCCCCATCCAGGACAGCGAAACGCAGAAGGCTTCACTCTCTATTGGCAAGGTAGGGCAGGCCCATTGAGACGAATTTGTACCGCTCGAGCTCATCTACGCCAATGCCGCATAGCGAGAAGGTAGGTCCACGCACGCGCAAAAAAAGCCCGTCGAAGGGTTGCTGACGCACTTTTCCCGTAAACCTCCAGGAGACGAAAGCTTCGGCACCACTACTCATTTTCGTTTGGACCGCAAAGCGCGGTGCTTCGACGCTCTCGAACATATGCTCAAAGATCGCCCGGATCGCGGCGATCCCCCTAACGTCGTTAAACGGGGCGCAGAAGCGCGCCTGCTGCGCGTAATACTGGTCCAGATGTGCGAGTGAAGAGGGCGACAACGCGTCGTACCATGCCAGTAACGCGGCTAGGGTATGCCGCGGCAGGGTGTATTGATGTGGCATGTGGGTCAAAAACATTCATGTTATGCGGTTCAACAGCTGTAGCAGGCCTAGGCTGATTCGGTACGGCAGTAGACTGATAAGACGAACCAGGCGCGTAAAGCGTTGAGGAAACGCTATTTCGAAGCCACCTCGCTCCAACCCGGTGAGAATGGCTTCTGCTGCAACTTCCGGTGTGATGAGGGCGGGCATTCGGAACGTGTTGCGCGCCGTCAGGCGCGATTTGACAAAGCCCGAATTGATCAGGTACACACCGAGGCCGTGTGCATGGAGTTCCACATACAGAAGCTCTGCCAAATTGATCAGGGCCGCCTTTGAGGGGCCATACAGTGTGGCGCCGGGTAAGCCGGCGTAGCTTGGCACGCTCCAGTTCCTCCTCTCCGTGCAGGTACATCGACGTTGTGGCAACCGATGCATGGCGCAAGGTGTCGCGCAGGAGGTGAGATCAGCTCCGCGGGCCAGTGCGTGGCTAGCGTGACTGTGTCTCATCCAGTGAGGGGTTGCGCCACCCAACCTTTCCGCAGCCACTGGGTGAGCGGCACTCGATTGCGTCCGCGGCCTGCACAAAGAAGCATATCTCGCCCGCTGCCGTTGACCTTGCTCACTTGCCCGAGGGGGTTGTCGCACGGCAGTTGAGAGAATTATCAGGTTTGTCCGTTCGGCTCGCTCGGCGAAACACAGTGGGGACCGCTCAAAAGTGATTTTGTAATAACTTATTCGGCAGTCGCAGAAGTCGTTGCTTGATCGATAGAAGAGGTGTATAAAAGTTAGCGAGTTTATGTTTCGTTCATAAATCCCCTAACTTCTTTACAATCATGGATCCGATCCTAAATCCGTATGCTCCCGGCGCAGGCAGCCCTCCACCGGAGTTGGCCGGCCGCGGCGACGTCCGCGAAACCGTCCGCATTTGTATCGAGAGGCTCCGGCGCGGGCGCCACGCAAAAAGCGTACTTATGGTCGGTCTCCGAGGGGTTGGGAAAACCGTTCTGCTGGACAAAATGCGACATGATGCTGAAGCCAGCGGTGCGCACACCATCCGTATTGAGGCGCCGGAGAACAAATCGCTACCAGCCATGCTGGCCCCACAACTGCGCTTAGCGTTGCTTCGGCTGAGCAGGGTTGAAGCGGCCAAGGACTACGCTGTTCGAGGACTCCGCGCGCTCGCCGGATTTGCCAGCAAGCTGAAGGTCACATACAACGACATTGAAGTCGGGTTGGATTTCGATCCAGAGCCAGGGCTAGCCGACAACGGGGATCTGGAGGGCGATCTTACTGCCCTTTTGGAGCAGGCAGGGGAGGCTGCAAAGCACGCCGAAACGGTGCTCGTTATCTTCATTGATGAACTGCAGTACGTGCAGGAGGATCAGATGGCTGCCCTCATTTCCGCTTTGCATCGCTGCACTCAGCGGCAGTTGCCGGTCACGGTTGTTGGAGCCGGATTGCCACAATTACGTGGCCGTATGGGCGAAGCGAAGTCATACGCTGAGCGGCTCTTTGATTTCCCTGAGATCGGACCCTTGGCAAAGTCCGATGCTACGCTGGCGCTCGTAAAGCCGGCCGAAGATGAAGGCGTCGAGCTAGAGGCAGAGGCCGTCGCTCGCATCTTGGTGGAAACGAAGGGATATCCATACTTTTTACAGGAGTGGGGCAAACATGCCTGGGATGTGGCGCGCCAAAGTCCAATTACTGGCGATGACGTCACTGGAGCTTCAACCGAAGCAATAGCGGCACTTGATGAAAGTTTTTTCCGCGTTCGTTTTGATAGGCTGACTCCCGCAGAAAAACGATACTTGCGAGCAATGGCAGAACTTGGACCCGGCCCGCATCGCTCCGGCGATATCGCTCAGCAACTCGGTCGCAACGTGCAATCATTTGGTCCTACTCGCAGCAGCCTCATTCTGAAGGGCATGATATGGAGCCCAACTCACGGAGACACGGCGTTTACTGTGCCGCTCTTCGATGAATTCATGAAGCGGATTATGCCGGGGAATGAATGGGCGAACGGTCAAGCCGTGGACCAATGAGCGCCTATGGTTCGCTGGCCGGCAGTAGACATTATTAAAGACACCATTCCCGCCGTTGATGCGGTTGATGCAGCTTTGCGCCGCCGTGTTGACAGATTGCTCCGGGTCTTCATGGCCTCAAATTGTTGGCTTGAATGATGACTCTGCTTGGGCAGTGAACCCGTCAGCTGCTTCGAAGATAGATTTCCGCCGGTTTGCTCTGTTAGACCTATTGCCGCAGCGGATATCCGCACGCTTGCGGACCTGACTGTCCGTATCCGCGGCGCGAGCAATGGTGGGCCACGATTCCAGGTCTGGGGCCAAACGGCGCCCGGCGCATCAAGGCATTTTTTTCCGCCCCCCTCGAGTTGACGTCTCGCGCCCGCGCATTGATCGCCGCCGAGCCGCGCGGCATGATCGTGCCGGGGGAGCAGAGGGGGCGCTTGCCGCATGAAGTCGATGGTTCGCTGGGTCAGTTCCGTGCGCCGCGCGAAACCTCATCCCTTGCCGCCGACAATGACTACGCCGCCGTCCAGGCATGGCTGGCATGCATGAATCGCGGGCCACGACGCGCCTATTGCAAGGAAGCGGAGCGCCCGATCCTGTGGGCCATCATCGAAAAGGGGCGGCCGCTGTCGTCGCTGACGACCGAGGATGCCACGGCCTACCGCAATTTCCTGCGTACGCCCGCGCCGCGCGGGCGATTGGTCGGCCCGTCGCGTCCGCGCAGTGCGTCGGACTGGAAGCCGTTGACCGATGCGTTGTCGCCGCGTTCGGCCGTCTATACGTTGCAGGTTCTCCGAGCACCTACGCAGCGGTAGGCCGTTGGAAATCTGAAATGGCTTCCCTCCCGGGGCAGGACATAGCCATCGAACCTCTTGAAAGCTATCTGTCTTTCGCCCGCAGAGTGCCGCAGCGACGACTCCGGTGGTATGCGTTCGGCGGCCGGCGGCCGCGCACGGCGACGCTTAGCCTGCGCTATACGGGTCAGTTCGGCAGCGGCAATCGTCGTGCCGACGCTCTATATGCGATTGCGCTGATCTTTTGGTCTCCGGGGCCGAGGGCTTTTTGCAAAGCATGCCGAGCGGCGGAGCAATCGTGAGCACTCTTGTTGCGGGGAAGGGAATTGATGCAAAAGTGGGCACAGTAAGGCAAGCAGTTTTACCGGTGCTGAATGATGACCTTCGTGATGTCGAAGCCGATCGTCAGAATCTTTAGAAGTTGGCGTCGGCAAGGACTCTTGCTGCCCCATTTTCGCCCGTCAGTTACGTTGAAACGGATGACCGCTGTTCGCTCGATTCCCGACAAACACACGTAATCGGACCATAGTGTATGCGGCCCCATATGGTATGTGGCACTAGCTGCAATCCGGCCAATGATGGGCTAGTGAGAAGTAGGCAGCACTTTGACTTAGCTACGCGGGGTGGCGGGCGATGCGCCCAACGTTTGTAGCAAATCCGTAGCACTGGCGGCGCCGTCGCCGTCCATTGGGACCGGCGGGAGCACGCCCACCACGCCCTCGGTATCCAGCGCACAGAGCCCTTCTGCAGCATCTCCCCCGAGCAATGTTGGCAGATGCAGGCCCGGCAGCGGCGCATCGAGCGTCAGTTCGGTGACCGTCTCGGTAAAGGCGTGCCCAGCCAATGGCGCACGGGCGGCGGGCAGTCGAACAAGGCCTTGCCGACCGGGAGGATCAGAGCGCGGCTCTCATTGCGGAGCAGGATGATGTGTATGCCAGACGCGGGCGAAGGCGGCCTCGGAGTCGAAAAAAAGCTCGCGGGCCAAAGGGCGGGCGAGCTGCATTAGGAGTTGCCCACCCTTAGGAACGACCTCTCTGCCAAGAGGACAATGCGGCACCCGGAATATGCGAATGTCCCTTGCCTGAACCGCGACGACGTCTTGTTGCGCGTGCCCTGGTCTCGCGGCCTATACATGAGTATGAGCGTTCGATGCCTATGTAGAAGGCAGTGCCACCGTCTGTAGAATGGTTTTGTCGGCCCACGCGCCTACCCTTGTTCCATGGCCGGTGCGATCGCACCGTAACCGAACTTCGATGCAGTGAACATTCGTCCCGAGGGGGAACCCCCTCGGAGGGATCCGTTTTGCCTTCGGTCCGGGAAGGGGTGGCCCAATATGGAAACTCGATACTTTGATCTGCTCACATCTCCGGAGCTGGGCGGCGCGGAACTCGCCATCGAAGTCGGTGCTCATCTTATTAGTGAGCGGGACGGCTACACGCACCATGGCATCTATGCGGGAAATGGGCAGGTGATTCACTATGGTGGCTTTGATCGCACCGCGAAGCGGCGACCCGTCGAATACATCGCCTTGCGCCACTTTGCGGCAGGAAAGGGGGTAGGCATTCGCGCTGCACTGGATTCCATTTACACGGGAACCGATGTGGTGGAGAGGGCAAAGTCCCGCTTGGGCGAAGACCAGTATCAGTTCCTGACCAACAACTGCGAACACTTCTGCACATGGTGTGTGTCGGGAGTCGGGCGTAGTGAGCAGGTATGGCGATGCTTACGGAACCCGTGGGCAGGCGTCAAGACGCTGTTTGCGCTCGCGAGGGCGGGAATACTTGCTTTCCGTGATCGCGCAAGGCGCGTTCAACGGCATCGTCACGCCTACCTCGCTCAATCCAATGCTTGCTAAGTCCGCGGAAGGCTGACTAGGGCAGGGCGGCCTCAAATCTGAAGTGCAACACCTTGCCATCCAGTAAGGTGCGGTGAAAGACAAGAGCGAAGTACCGACAACTACTGGAACTGCCAGGGGAGCCTTTGGGGGACAAGTCGGCCGCGGGCAATTTCCAGCATGTTGAGACTTTCCCGACCACTGCGCTAGTGGCTGGCTGTCGCAAGCCGGTTCGACCGCGCGACGCATTCGTGCTTCGGATGTTGCCCGTGCAGGGATGGGGTTGATGCCTCCAAATTCCTCGCCGGGGTCCGGCACAGTGACACGACGCTACCGGTGTATGCCGGCCATCTGCATGAGTAACCGGAGCACGAAGGCCGCCCCGCCCAGGCCCGCCACGCTGCACGCCCAGATGAACAACAGCCAGCCGGTCCGTCGTATCCAGTCAGGTGTGCGTGACATGGACATGCTCCCTAGTGATAGCCATCGCCGACGCGGACCTTGCCGCCAAATACATAGTAGGACCATACCGTGTACATCAGGATGAACGGAATCACGAACAGCGCCCCGACCAGTGCAAAGCCCTGGCTCTGCGGCGGAGCGGCAGCGGCCCATATCGAAATCGATGGCGGCACGATATTGGGCCACACGCTGATGGCCAGACCGCTATAGCCGAGGAAAACCAGCCCGAGCGTGTAGAGAAATGGCTTCGCATGCGTGTCTCGGCGCAGCGAACGCAGCAGCAGGATCGCGCAGACCAGTACCAGCAGCGGAACGGGCGCGAACCAGACCACGTTGGGCAGGGTGAACCAGCGCTCGGCGATCAAGGGGTGCGCAACTGGCGTCCAGACGCTGATGATCGCGATGGTAACTAGCAGTGCCCAGACCAGCCGCGACGCCAGGGATTTCATCCGGTCGCGCAGCGGGCCTTCGGTTTTCAGAATCAGCCACGCGCTGCCGAGCAACGTGTAGGCGACGACCACGCCGACGCCGCAGAACAGCGGGAACGCTGCGAGCGATCCCAGGGTGCTGCCGGTGAAGGCGCCGTCCTTGACGGGCAGGCCATCGATATAGGCGCCGAGCGCCACACCCTGAAAGAACGCGGCTACAAATGATCCGCCAATGAAAGAGAGATCCCACACGGGTCGTTCGCGATCGTTGGCCTTGAAGCGGAACTCGAATGCCACGCCGCGGAATATAAGCCCCAGCAGCATCGAGACGATTGGCAGGTAGAGCGCGGACAGCACCACGGCGTAAGCCAGCGGGAAAGCCGCCATCAGCCCGGCGCCGCCAAGTACCAGCCATGTTTAGTTGCCGTCCCAGACGGGTGCTACCGTGTTCATCATCACATCGCGGTCATGGCGGTCCGGTACGAACGGGAACAGGATCCCGATGCCCAGATCGAAGCCATCCATGACGACGTACATCATGACGCCGAAGAAGATAATCAGAATCCAGAGCAGGGAGAGATCGATGCCCATGATGTCAGATCCTCACTTCCGTGGTTGTCAGACGCATGTCGTCGTCGATCGCGGAGAGCGGCCGGGCCGGCTTGTGATCGGCGGGCGGCTCGGCATCGGTTTCGAATGCATCGCCCTCGTAGGGCTTCGGCCCGTTGCGCACCAGTCGGAGCATGTGTAGGCAATACCGACGCCGAAAACGAACAGATAGGAAACGACGAACAGCGCGAGCGTGACGCTTAACTGCGCGGCCGTGTGCGGCGTGGCCGCATCGGCTGTCCGCATCAGGCCGTACACCACCCAGGGTTGGCGGCCGATTTCCGTGGTGAACCAGCCCGCCAGCAGCGCGATCAGCCCGGTGGGGCCCATCCAGAGCGCCATGCGGAGGAAGCCGCGGTGTTCATGCAGGCGCCCGCGCCAGCGTAGCCATTGACTCCACAGGCCGAACAGGATCATCAGAACGCCCAGGCCGACCATCACGCGGAAGCTCCAGAACAGGATCGTGGCATTGGGCCGGTCTTGCGGCGGAAATGATTTCTGCCCCTTAATCTGCCCGTCGAGGTGTGCGTTAGGATCAGGCTGCCTAGGCGCGGAATGCCGACTGCGAAAGGTGTTTCTTCCCGTTCCATGTCGGGCCAGCCGAACACCAGCAGCGGAAGCGGACCTTCGCCATGCGATTCCCAGTGACCTTCCAGCGCGGCGATTTTCGCGGGCTGGTGTTCAAGCGTATTCGGGCCGTGCACGTCGCCGACCACGGCCTGGATGGGCGCGACGATCAGGAGCATCCCCATTGCCATCGAGAGCATCTTGCGGATGGCGGAGTTGTCGTTGCCGCGAAGCAGATGCCATGCGGCGGACGCGCCAACGAACAGCGCAGTTGAGAGAAACGCAGCGATGCTCATATGCACCAGGCGGTAGGGGAACGAAGGGTTGAAAATGAGGGCGAGCCAGTCGGTCGGCACCACACGGCCATTGATGATTTCGAAACCCCGCGGCGTCTGCATCCAGCTATTGGATGCCAGAATCCAAGTGGCAGAAATCAGCGTGCCCAGCGCCACCATCAGCGTGGCGAGGAAGTGCCACCTAGGGCCCACCCGCTTCCAACCGAACAGCATGACGCCGAGGAAACCGGCTTCCAAGAAGAAGGCCGTGAGCACTTCATACGTCAGCAGCGGTCCGGTGATGCTGCCGGCGAACTCGGAGAAGAACCTCCAGTTGGTGCCGAACTGGTAGGCCATCATGAGGCCGGAGACCACGCCCATGCCAGAGTTCAACGCGAATATCTTCGACCAGAAATGGTAAAGATCGCGATAGACGGTGTTGCCGGTTCGCAGCCAGCACCCTTCCAGCACGGCCAGGTAAGACGCCATCCCGATCGTGATCGCGGGAAAGATGATATGGAACGATATGGTAAAGCCAAACTGAATCCGCGCGAGATCATGGGCTTCAAGATTGGGCATGAGCTGGACTCCTAATGCAAGTGCAAGTGGCCATGCGCGTCACTGACAGATTGCCTACAAGGCCGTCCGAGCCACGGAATCATGTGATTGCAAAGTGACTCAGAGTTCGCGAAGCACTGACATGAGCAGTTACCCCTAGCCATACCGTCCTCCAAAGGTTAGCGGATACAGGCGATCGATCAAGGCTTGTGCTCCGCGGACTGTCCTGAACGAAAGGGCGTTCTGAACCTCTTTCTTATCGATTCGTGCCGTCTCCACATAGATGGCGACGGCGGTCACAAAGGCTGCCTTGGCCCGCGGGTCGAGTTCCGATTCCAGGGCCCGGTGAAGAACTGTTGACTGGCGATCCGTCGCCCGCACGCATAGTCGGCCTGGTCCAGCGCCTGCCCGCACGAACACTTCGTCCTTGTTACCCCGGTACACCGCGTATCTCCCGTAGTCTTCCAGCGAGGACGGCGGCGTCCTCATCCGCACTGCCGCCCAGCGTTATCTGGTGATATTCCTGCCCAGCCTTGTCCAATCCCAGTATGCCGATGTGGGCGAGTGGTGATGGGCGCACTGTTGATTTGCACCGCATCCCCACCTGCCGGGGGTGAGTCAGAATTCGGTGCAAATCAACAGGACCAGGCGCTACAGCGGACTGCCGCGCTCCTGCACGAGGACCGTCGCCGCGGCGGGCGTACGATTGTGTGACGTCACTGGTCCAATGCATGGTGGTGCGGCAGGGCGACAGCCGGTTTGATCCGACTCAAGCTGAGGGGGTTTGGTGTCCTGAGGACAACGTACTGGTGTTCTACGGGCGTCTAGTGCCTACGAACATCGCTACGTAGTATTCAACGTAACACGTCAGTCATTGATGCATCTACTCAAGGTCCTCAGCGACGTGCGTCTTCTCAACTGAATTCCAGGAGCCACAATGACCCAGCGCAGCAACAACATGAAGCAGTCGTCGGAACTGTTCAAGAGCCGTGAGCACCGATGCGCTGTCCGCTCTGCCCGTCGTTGGGCGACCGCACTCGCAATTACCGTGGCAAGCATTACAGCGGCCACGGCACATCCGGATCCATCAAATCTGGCGCAGTACACCGACCCGGCCCAGCCGGCGATGCCCATTCCCAAGATGACCCTCGACCTGCAGCGCACCGCGTTGGTAGTGATCGATCCGCAGATCGACTTCATGAGCCCGAAGGGTGCCGCCTGGTCCGCCGTGGGCGAAGCCGTCACTGAGAAACGTATCGTACCGAATCTGATACGCCTGTTCGAGGCCTCGAAGATGGCCGGTATCGTCGTCGCGATCTCGCCTCACTACTACTATCCGCAAGATCATCGCTGGAAGTTCCAGGGTCCCGCCGAGCTCTTCCAGCACAAAATCAAGATCTTCGACCGGCCCAGTCCCCTCAGCTTGGAAGGCTTCCGCGGCTCCGGCGCGGACTTCATGCCGGAATTCAAGCCTTACATCGAGGATGGCCAGACCATCATCGCCTCGCCCCACAAGCTCTACGGCCCGCAGGCCAACGATCTCTCGCTGCAGCTTCGCAAGCAGGGCGTCACCCAGGTCATCCTGACCGGGATGCTGGCAAACCTGTGCGTCGAATCGCACCTGCGCCAGTTCTTGGAGGAAGGCTTCGAGGTGGCCATCGTGCGTGATGCCGTCGCGGGCCAGAAGCTGCCTGAGGGGGATGGCAACCTTAGCGCGCTGATCAACTTCCGCTACATCGCCAACGCGCTGTGGACGACCGACGAGGTCGTCGCCAAGCTCGGAACGCCTGCCGCGGAATGACGTGTCGCCGCGCCGGCCGCCGGGCTATCATCTGAAGACGCCTGCGGCCGCGCAGGGCTTCACTGATGCGCCACATCGACTTTCCGCTCAACGAGTTTTGGAACATGGCCTTCACGGTCCGACATCCCACGGCCGGCCCACGCTGCGGCAACAAGGTGGTGCAGCGACTAACTTGCGTTGGCGACGACGACCAATCCGTCCTTGTGCTTGAATGTCGCTACTTCACGTCAGTGATGACCCCAAGAGGCCTGCGCATCTATCCGGGCGCCAAGAATTGGCGCCTGTCTAGCGGCGAACTTGTCGAGTTGATCGACAAAGATCTGTTTCGCATCCCTCATACCGGAGAAATACTCATGCGAGACGGCTGATTGGCCATTGTCACGCGAGCCTCCTCGAGGCAGTACCACTCCACCGCGCACGTGGGATTCCAGACCGGGAGGCAACTGACGGATGCTGTCGTGCCCACACTTACGCGACGCCAGGCCGCCTGAGCCGTCGTCTTGCAAGTCAGGTGATCGTTTACAAAAAGCCGCCGCGAGTCTTGTGAACTCGCGGCGGCTTCTCGACAATCGTCAGTGCAATCTATGCCACTATGGTAAATAGTCGAGCATCAATCAGTAATCCCACAGCACCGGCACGAAGCGGAAGCCTTTACTGCTTTTTTGCAATGTGACCGATGGACGGGAACGCCACATGCGCTGCGGCCAGCAGGGCGCCGGCTTCAGCGGCTTCGGTGAGCAGCGCGATACGGACGTCCACAGCCGCTTCAGGAGCGTGCTCGAAGCCATTTTGCCATTCGGGATTGTCGAAGCCGACTTCGAAAATGGCGTCGCCTACGAACGTCAGCTTCTCGCCGTTTGATGCGGCGTCCACGACGCAGTGCCCCGGCGTGTGGCCACCCACACGCGCCCCGACATGCCAGCTGCGACCTCGACGGTCTGATCGAGCTGCACGATGTCTTCGCTGTAGAGTTCCGCGAACTTTCCGGCAGCCTTGCGGAGGGCGGGAGGGACTGTTTCCGGCATCACTGTCTTGCTGAAGTCAATACCAGCCGATTCCAGGCGCATCACCGACCCACCGGCGCGCGTGAAGTATTCGAATCCGACGCCTACGCCAGAATCGATCAGGATCAGGCGTTCGCCGCTGCACACGAGCGCGATATTCAGCGCCCAGTCGAACATGTCGCGTCGCAGGAAGCAGCTATCGAACCATTCGTTGCGGTCCGATCGGCTCACGTTGGTGGACATGGTTGAGGCCGGCAGCGGCAGAATGCCATCGCTGATCAGCACGACATCGACGTCACCCACGCGCACGGGGTAGCGGGGAGGCCGCGAGCTCGCCAGAACCTACTTTGCCAGGGTTGGCGGTAACCGGCTGCACATTGCAGGTTGTTTCGCGCATTCTCTGTAGTCCTGTCAATTGGGTGGGTAAGCCGAGCTGTGCGGCAGGCGCGGTCTCCTTCGTCGTGCGGACATCCTCCTCGAGCGTCGCACGCCTTCTGAGACGTCCGGGGCGGTGAGATCGAGGGTCCGCTTATACTCCATCTCCGGTCGCTCTTCCGGAGCGACCCTTGACGCGGGCGTCCCGCGCTCACAACTGACGGGTTGGCGGCACTGCCATGCATGAGTAGACAGGCACGCAGCGCATCTTTTTCGCCTATTCTAGGAAGGTCATAGTGTGGCCGCTTCGATGCTGCGGACTCGCCGTGCCGTAATCCTGGACGAGCACTTCTGTCTCCTCGCTGGGACGAATGCGGCGTTCTCGTTACAGGACGATTGGCAGGCTGCGGCGAGCAAGATGAACCTTTCGCTTGGTTTCAGCGCCGATGCGTAACAGTCTGAGCCTTCATATTCTGTGCGAGGACGGAGAGCACGTGCTCTGTCGAGGGCGCCGCTCAGACAAAGGCGGCGTCGGCA
>NZ_JBFRHD010000036.1:0-32608 GCF_052115685.1 Cupriavidus sp. 2KB_3 | reverse complement strand
GCGTGCTTTTTGTGCGGGGTGGGATGTTTTTTGTGGGGTGCCCGTAAGGCGGTGGCGCTGGCCGATGGCGCCTGAGCCGGGAGCAGGGTGGGACATTCCGTTCCCGCGATGGCGCGTTCCAGATCCAGCCGGTTGATCAGCCGTTGGCGCTTGACGTTCAAGGGCACCTTGGCCGGGCGCGGTGGCTCGCCCGAGAGCGTGCGCGACGGTCCCGCCTGATGCCGGCTGTCGCGCAGCGCCTGCACCCGTGCCGCGATCGCCAGCACGTGGCCCAGCCGCTTGTTCTCGACCACCGCCCCCTGGTCGATCTCCGGGAACCGGTGATACGTGGTGTAGGGCAGGGACGCGCCATCGGCCCACAGCTCGATCCGCCCGTCCGGATACTCGGCCACCTCGATGTAGCGGTGGATCAGCTGCCGGTGCTCGGGGCGGTCTTCCAGCAGGTACATGGTCTTGTCGTATTGCAGCGTCAGGCTCTGCGAGACCTTGCGCCATTCGCGCCAGCTGAAGATCCGTTCCAGRTCCTCGTCGTCGCGCAACGCCCGGTGCGCATCGAAGTCGCTGCGCGGCACCTTGCCAAAGCGCGCGTTGAAGTTCGCGATGAAGGCCGGCGCATAGGCGTTGGCGGCTTCCATGCTGGAGATCTCCCGCAGCCGCAGCTCTTTCACCAGCCGGTCCTGCAGCGTGCCGTTCATKCGYTCSACGCGGCCCTTGGCCTGGCTCGTGTTGGCGCACAGGATGTCGAYGTTCAGCTCGAACAGSGCGCGGCCAAACTGGGTATAACCGCGCTCCTCGGGCGATGGCTGCCGGTTCGAACGGAAGATGCCGGCCTTGTCCGAATAGAACGCCTGCGGCTTGCCGTGGCGCTCGACATACGCGCGCGTGGCCGTGAAGTACGCCAGCGTCGATTCGGTCGGCACGAACAGCAACTGCATCAGGCGGCCCGTGGCGTCGTCGACGTAAACCAGCAGCGTGCAGGCCGGCGCMCGGTCCTCGAACCAGGGGTGGTCGCTGCCGTCGATCTGCACCAGCTCGCCCAGGCAGGCCCGGCGGTTGCGCGGCTGGTGAATCTTGGGCGGGCGCAGCTTCCTGGGCACCCAGAAGCCGGCGTCGATCATGATCCGACGGACCGTCTGCGTCGCCAATTCGATGCCGTTGCGCTCGCGTAGCTTCTCGGCCGCCAAGGTCGGCCCGAAGTCCGCGTAGCTGTCGCGGATCAGGCCGCGCACGCGGGATTCCAGACCAGGAGGAAGCTGACGATTGCTGCTGCGTCCACGCTTGCGAGAACCCAACCCACAGGGCCCGTCCTCGCGATATCGGAGCCGTGATGGACTCGGGCATCGGCATGGCGGCCTCCGGTCTTGCGCAGACGGGAAACCGCCAGAATGCCAGCCTTGGCTAAGGGGGCGACATTTCTATTTGGCTCAGATACGACATTACTATTTAGCGCCAACATCAATCACACACATAATCTATCTTATGTTAAATAACTTGCATGCTTTGCCCCCCAACCATCCCGATCAACACCCTCTTACAGCGCAAGGGTCACCACTCGCAACGTAGTGTCGTCGGGACACGGTACGTCGGCAAATCCCAGGCGGCGAGCCAATCGCCGCATCGCGGTGTTCGATGACAAGACATAGCCTTCCATGGATTGATAACCGCGGCGGCGAGCGGTGTCGATCAGCGCGCTCAGCAGTCGGCTGGCAAGGCCAAGCCCATGCCAGTCATCGACGATCGTGACCGCAAACTCGCAAGTATCGTTGCCGGGCGCCGCGGCATAGCGCGCGCCCCCCACAATAGCCGGCCCCTTGCCTTTGGTGGCGATTGCCACCAGGGCAAGCTCGCGCTCCGCCGACGGATGCGTCGCGTGCTCAAGCATTGCTTCGGGTAGCTGTTGCATGACGGCCATGAATCTCGTGTAACGCGCGTCGGCGGAAAGTCTGTCGAACGCCGCCAGCAGGCCTGCCTTGTCGTCTTCGGCTATCTCCCGAACCAGCACCTCCCGTCCGTCGCGCAGCGACACGCTGAACGGCGCGAATGTTGTTGTGTCAGGCTTGTCTTGCATGGCAACCGTGTCGTAAGGAAAAGACGAGTTCGATGCATTCGCCCTCGTCGCATTTCATACTAAGTGACCCGGTGCAGTTCGCTGAACTCGGATTTGGACCGCCGGACACGGCATCGGGGCCCTCAGGTTTTCCCGGACTATCCCGAAAAGCAAAACGCATGTCCCGAAATGTCAAACCGTACGCATCTGATGCTAGATACTTGTTTCCGTTGCGACCGGACGATGGCAAGCGCCATGGAAGGAAGCGTCAGCGCCTCGGCTCAGGTGGCCGGGAGTCGTCAAAGTGTTCCTTCTGAGGTATTCATGCTCGAACGTTCCACATTTCCCACGCTGGCAGCAGATCCAGCCAAGCCAATCGGACTCCACTACTACTCGTGGGTGGTGTTCGCGCTGGGCTTTGGTCTGCTGCTGTCAGACTACATGTCGCGCCAGGTGCTCAATGCGGTATTTCCGCTGCTGAAGCACGAATGGGCGTTGACCGATACGGAACTCGGTGCGCTCGGCGGCATTGTTGCACTGATGGTGGGGATCCTGACATTGCCACTGTCTGTCCTCGCCGACCGCTGGGGCCGGGTCAAGAGCCTCATGCTGATGGCCGGCTTGTGGAGCCTCGCTACGCTCGGCTGTGCGGTGGCGACGAACTTCGGCGAGATGTTCATCGCCCGACTGTGCGTGGGAATCGGCGAAGCCGCCTACGGCAGCGTGGGCATTGCGATGGTGCTGTCGGTATTCCCCCGCCGCTTGCGGTCCAGCCTGAGCGCCGCGTTCATTGCCGGCGGTCCGTTCGGATCGGTGCTGGGAATGGCCCTGGGCGGCACCCTCGCCGCTCATCTCGGGTGGCGCTGGGCGTTTGCCGCGATGGCCATCTTCGGCCTGATACTCGTGGCAGTGTTTCGCTTTGTGGTGACGGAACCGCGCCTGAAGGGGCAGCGCGCGCGGATTGGTGAGGACAAGGGCGACGCGGCAGCACCCAAACGCCTGGCATTGCGGCCCCTGGTATCCGCCCTGTTCTCGGCTCCCTCAATTCTTTATACCTATGTCGGCAGCGCCATGCAGTTGCTGGTCACGGGCGCCCTGCTTGCGTGGATGCCGAGCTACCTGTCACGCTACTACGGCATGGCGACGGACCGTGCAGGCCTGACTGCCGCAGCCTTCGTGCTGGCGGCCGGCGCAGGCATGATTGCCTGCGGTGCGCTGACCGACTGGGCCGCCCGCAATGCCCCGACCCGCAAGTGGCTGATGGCCATTGCCTACAGCACCACCAGTTGCGTGCTGCTCGTGGCGGCCTTCCACACGCCGGTGGGCACGACGCAGATGGTCTTGATCTTTGCCGGCATGTTGCTGGTCGGCGGTACGGCGGGACCGGCGAGCGCCGTGGTAGCCAACCTCACGCATCCTGCCATTCACGCGACGGCTTTCGCCACGCTCACGCTCGCCAACAACCTACTGGGCCTCGCGCCCGGTCCCTTTGTGACGGGACTGATCGCCGACAGGATCGGCTTGCTTGGCGCCCTGCAGATCATGCCGCTGGCCGGCCTGTGCGCGACATTGTGTTTCGCGATCGGCCGCAGGTACTACGCCGCCGACCTGCGTCGCATCGAGAGCGAGCGAGCCTCGCAGGCACAGACCTGACCGCCCTCCCCGCACTCTCCTACGATGAGTTCCATGGGAGGGGCCGACGTGGCATCTCCATGCAAGACAATGAGAGGAAAAGGTGGCCCCCCGGAATCCGGGGGGCCACTGCGTCAGGCCTGAGGCTGACGCAGGAAACGCAGCACCACCGTTGCCGCTTCGTTGACGCGAGTCAGGAGGAATAGGTGCCCGTCCTCGAAGACGTGGAGCGCTGCATGCTGAATGCGCGAAGCGAGGATCCGGGCATTGACCAGGGGCACGATGGGATCGTCGGAGCCGTGCATGACCAGCGTGGGCTGGCCCAGCGCGCCAAGCCACAACAGGCTGCTCCATCCCCATGCCGCCAGCAACTGGTACACATAGCCGCGGCCGCGCGGCGGATGCATATGCCGGCCGTGCGCCTCCAGCAATGCGGGATCGTCGCGAAAGGCACCGCCATAGATGTCGGCGCCCACGCGCCGCAGGTAGTCCGGATCGGTATAGCGACGCGCGCCGATCATCTTCGAGAGGACCGACACACTGCCCGGCACCATGATCACGCCGGGCGACGTTGCCGCCAGCACAAGGCGCCGGCAGCGCATCGGGTAGAGATGCGCGAACTCCTGCGCGAGCGCCCCACCCCAGGAAACGCCGAGCACGTCGACCTGCCCTTCATAGCCGAGATGGCCAAGCAGTTTGTCTGCGAGCACGCACAGATTGGACAGGCGATAGGGAAGCAGCGGCGCGGGAGAACCGCCGGCGCCGGGGACATCGAAGATGATCACTTCGACACCCTCGAGCGCGTCGACGAACGGTTCAACGAGTTCGAGATTGGCGCCGATACCGTTGAACATGAGCAGCGGCGGCCCGGCATCGTTGCCGGGCCGGATACCAACCCGCAGCACCTGTCCATCCAGGTCTACGGTCTGGATTGCCATCTTGTGGCCAGATTGAACGCTGGCACCGTTTATTGTCATCAAGTCGTCCTGGAAGCATTGCCCTGAAACGGGCGGGACGGCACGACCTGGTGAGGCCGTGCCGGGGGGCTTACGGCTTGGGGCGCAGGATGCTCTTCACTTCTTCCACGTTCTCCGCGAAACGCTTGCCGACCACGGCAAAGCTGTCGGCTTGCGTCTTGTACACGGTGTCGGTCAGGCCACGCAGGCCGGTCACGGCCTTGTTCAGGCTGAGCGGCAGCAGGTCGGTCACGCGCATAGCCGAAGCCTTGGGCTCATCGCCCTGCTTCGTCGTGCCGAGCGACTGCAGATCGGCTGCGGTGCCACACAGGTACTCGGCCTGCAGACGGACCAGCGATTGCAGGCCGCTCAGCAGCGTGAGATTGACGCCGGCCAGCGCCTCGATGTCCTTGCGACGGGACTCCAGGATCGCCACCGGATCCAGGCGGTTGTGTTTGACGAAGTCAAACAGCTTCTTGTGTGGGGCGAACGCGCCCGCGGTGTTGGTCGATTCCATCTTCATGGTCTCCATTCAGGTTGCGTTGAAAAACTGGAAAATCTGCGGCATGGCCGGGCGTCAGGCTTCCATTACGTAGCGTCCGGGGGCTTCGCCGCACGGCGCGTGGCGTGCGTTGCCAGGCGCCGAGGGGGCTTTGCGCTTCGGGCCGGACCGTTGCTTCAGCCACTGGCTCCAGTGGTTCCACCACGAATCGGACGTGGCCTCGGCGCCGTCCAGCCAGGCTTGCGGGTCGGTGGTATCGTCGCCGTTCACGAAGAACTTTGCCTTCGCGTTGCCGGGCGGATTGATCAGGCTTTGAATGTGGCCGCTGGAGCTCAGAACGAATTCGGTCTGTCCGCTGAAGGCGCGTGCTGAGCGGAACACGCCCTGCCACGGGGTGATGTGGTCGGTTACGCCGGCCAACACGAACTTGTCGCAGGCGACCTTCGACAGATCAATGGGCTCGCCCAGCACCGTCAGCGCGCCCGGGGTGGCAAGCAGGTTGTCCGAGAGGATGTCGAGCAACTGGCAATGGAATCCTGCGGGCAGCCGTGTCGTGTCGTTATTCCAGTACAGGACATCAAACGCTGGCGGCGCCTTGCCAAGCAGGTAGTTGTTGACCCAGTAGTTCCACACCAGGTCATTAGGCCGCATCCATGCGAATACCCGGCCGAGTTCCTCACCGTCGAGCACGCCCCTGGCCTGGCTGCCTTGCCGCGCGGTGGTAACAGCCTCCGGCGTGGCGAACAAGCCTAGCTGAGACTGCCCGTCCAGGCTGAAGACGGACACCATCAGCGTGGCGGCATTCACCAGTTTCTCGCCACGGCTTGCGCAATAGCCCATCAGTGCCGCTATCGTCATCGCGCCGGCGCAGGCGCCATGCAGGTTCACATCGTCACTGCCAGTGATATCGCGGATGGCATGGATCGCTTCGATCAGCGCCGCCACGTAGGTGTCGAGATTCCACTCGCGCTGTGCCGCAGTCGGATTGCGCCAGCTCACCATGAACACCTGGAATTCCTGCCCCACCAGGTACTCGACGATGCTCTTGCCCGAAGCGAGGTCGAACACATAGAACTTGTTGACCTGGGGCGGCACGATAAGCTGCGGGCGGGCGTGGACTTTGGCCGTGACGGGTGTGTACTGGATCAGTTCGAGTACGTCATTGCGGAAGACCACCGCTCCCTGCGTGTTCGCCAGATCCTTTCCAACACGAAACGCGCCCTTGTCGACCTGGGAAGGCATGCCCTGATTGGTCAGGACATCGGTCAGCAGGTTGGTCATTCCGCAGAGCAGGCTGAGACCGCCTGACTCGAACGTCTCCCTGAGCGCTGCCGGGTTGCCCAGCAGCATATTGGTCGGCGCCAGCGCGTCGAAAACCAGTGATGTGAAGAACTGCGCGCGTTCCTTGCTGCGCGCATCCATGACAGAGCGGCTGACAAAGCCGGTTACGGCATCCCGCCACGCAAGGTAGCCCTGCAGCGGCATGCGGAACAGTGGGTTGTCGTGCCACTCCCGGTCCGCGAAGCGACGGTCGCGGGCTGGCGGAGCACTGGCCGTGCCGTCGAGCACGCGCAGCAGGTCATGCGCTAGTTGCGTCTGCTGTTCCAGCAGCAGTGCGGGCTCCTGAACGCATTGCGTGCCGATCTGGTGCGCGGTAGAAGCCAGATCCTCCGGGCGCAGGCCCACAAAGGGATTAGGGAGGGCGGCGATCGAGTCACCGCTGTCTGGCACGGCCGGCCGATTGGCCTTGGTTGGCTTGCCGGCCTTGCCTGTACGTTGCTTCGTCATTTCCATGGGGTCTCTCCTCAGGCCACCAGCAATGCCAGCGACTCGGCGACCAGGGCCGGCCGGGACTGGCCTTCGATCTCCATGGTGTTCTCCGTCCTCAGCATGATGCGGCCTTCACCTTTGTCCTCTGCCGCGAGCAGCTTCACACGATTGCGCACCCGGGCCCCGGCTCTCACTGGCGTCAGGAAGCGCGTTTTCTCGAGCCCGCAGTTCACGGCCGCTTTCGCGTCGACCGGGACGATACCCATGCGGGTCAGCTGGCCGCCCAACAGGGAAAGCGTGAGGAAGCCGTGCGCGACGGTGCCGCCAAACGGGCTTTCGCGCCCCGCCCGGTCCACGTCCACGTGGATCCACTGGTGGTCGTCCGTGCAGTCTGCAAATGCATCGATGCGCGCCTGATCCACCTCGACCCACTCCGATACGCCCAACTCCTGGCCGACGAACGCGCCAAGCGTCGCCATGCTGTAACCGTCGATGTTCATGCTGCTGTCCTTCAATGTTTCTGGGTCTGGGATGACTGCGTCAGAACTGCGCGTCGTTCAAGGCAAGGAATCCGTCCGTGCCGGCGACACTGGTGATCGCCGCTTCCATGGCCGGCGCGCGCACCAGGATATGGTTGGCAAAGAACTCCGCGGTGGCGATCTTGGCGCCGTAGAAGGCCTCGTCCTCGTGATGCTTATCGATGGCAACGATGAGCGCCCGCGCCATCTGCCAGCCGGTCAGCACAATGCCAGCCAGCTTCAGGTAGGCCACGCTGGCACCGAACACGGCGTTGGCATCGGTACGCGTCTTCGCGACGACGAACTCGATGACGTTTGCCAGTGCGGTGTGCGCTGCGCTCAGACGCTTGTACATTGCGCTGCATGCCGCATTGGCGCCACGCTCCGCGAGCGCGGCAAGCGTGTCATCGATCTGTGCGAGGATGGTCCGTGCGGTAGCGCCGCCGTCGCGGACAGTCTTGCGGCCAATCAAATCGTTGGCCTGGATGGCGGTGGTGCCTTCGTAGATCGGCAGGATGCGCGCATCGCGGTAGTGTTGCGCCGCACCCGTTTCCTCGATAAAGCCCATGCCGCCGTGCACCTGCACGCCTAGGCTGGTGACCTCCAGCGACATCTCCGTGCTCCATCCCTTGATGACGGGCACGAGGTATTCGTAGACCGCGGCGTACTGCGCGCGCGTCTCGGCATCGGCAGCGGCATGCGCGATGTCCGAGTAGCCCGCCGCCACCAGCGCGAGCGCCCGCGCGCCTTCGGTCAGCGCCCGCATTTCGGTCAGCATGCGGCGAACGTCGGGGTGCCGGATGATCGGGACGGGTTCCTTTGCCGTGCCGTCCACCGGGCGGCTCTGCACGCGATCTTTCGCGTAGGCGACGGCCTGCTGGTATGCGCGATCCGAGATCGCGATGCCCTGCACGCCCACGCCAAAGCGCGCCGCATTCATCATGACGAACATGTACTCCAGGCCGCGGTTCTCTTCCCCGATCAGGTAGCCGGTGGCGCCGCCGTGATCGCCAAACTGAAGCACGGCGGTCGGGCTGGCCTTGATGCCGAGCTTGTGCTCGATCGACACGCACTGGACATCGTTGCGCGCCCCCAGCGTGCCGTCATCGTTGACGAGGAACTTCGGCACCAGGAACAGCGAGATGCCCTTCACGCCGTCGGGCGCATCCGGCGTGCGTGCCAGCACCAGATGCACGATGTTCTCGGCCATGTCGTGCTCGCCGTAGGTGATGAAGATCTTGGTGCCCGATACCTTGTAGGAGCCATCCGCCTGACGCACGGCGCGCGAGCGGACCAGCGCGAGGTCGGAGCCGGCCTGCGGCTCTGTGAGGTTCATCGTCCCGGTCCATTCGCCTGCGATCAGGCGCGGCAGATAGCGCTGCTGCAATTCGTCGGAGCCCGCCGTGAGCAGTGCCTCGATGGTGCCGTCGGTCAGCAGCGGACACAGCGCGAAGGACATGTTCGCCGCGTTCATCATCTCGATGCATGGCGTGGCGACCAGCTTGGGCAATCCCTGCCCGCCGAATTCGGTCGGATGGACGACGCCTTGCCAGCCGCCTTCGCCGAACTGGCGAAACGCCTCCTTGAAGCCGGCCGTGGTCCGCACTTCGCCATCGTGCCAGCTGCTCGGGGCCTTGTCCCCTGCCACGTTCAGCGGCGCCAGTACCTCGCCGTGGAATTTCGCGGCCTCGTCGAGAACCGCCTCAACCGTTTCCGGGGTGGCGTCTTCGAAACCGGGAAGCGTGGCAATCTTTGGCAGTCCGGCCAGATCCCGGATGACAAACAGCATGTCCTTGGTGGGTGCGGTATAGCTCATCTCTTGCCTCTTTATCTTGAGATGCAGCGCCCGCGGCTCGGTAGCCTGCTGCGCTGCGACATTAACGGAGTGATCGTAATGTCGGGCAGCGCAAAGCCGATTACCCGAACTGGCCCATTCGCTGACAAATCGTGCCGCTTTCAGCCTCGAACAGGCGCATGCACCCGGCAGACGGCTTGAGCGCCGCCTGAAGTGGCAGGATTTGTCAGTCGACGGCCAGGATTGACAGGCCGCACCGATCGACGCCGGCTGGCGGCAATCACCGGATCAGAGTGGGCGACGGTAGGCGTTGGGGGTGCTACCCGTCCAGTGCCGGAACGCCCGATGGAAGGCGGTGGGATTGTCGAAGCCCACGTCGTAGGCAATCGCGGCAATGGGATCTTCGGAGCGCGTCAGGCGCTGGATGGCAAGATCGCGCCGCACCTCGTCCTTGATGGCCTGGAACGTCGTGCCTTCGGCCGACAGGCGCCGGCACAAGGTGCGCACGGAGTGGTGAAGTGCCTGCGCGACAGCGTCGATGGTCGGCGACGCGGGCAGGCATTCGGCAAGGTGCTGGCGCACGCGGTGGCAGGTCAACTGCTCGGCGAAGGCGACGAATATCCAGTCTTCGGGCGCGCGCGCAAGAAATTTTTCGAGGTCCGGCTTGCGTTGCCTGACAGGCAAGTCAAGGTAGGCCGCATCGAAACTGATCTGCGTGCGTGCGCAGTCAAAGCGGACCGGGCCTGGAAACAGATAGAGATGATCGCTGCTCTGCGGCGGGAGCGGAAAGGCGAACTCGGCACCATTGAGCAGGATTCTATGGCGGATGAGCCACGAGGCCATGCCATGCACCAGCTTCAGCATCAGTTCGCAGCCCAGGACGCTCACGCCCGGGCCATCCGGGTTCGCCACCAGTTCGACATACCCCTCCCCAGCCTCACGCCGTAACGTCAGACGAAACTCATCAAGGATCAGGTGGAAGAACTGGCCAAAGCGATGCAGGGCAACCTCCAGCCTTGGCGCGTCGAGCAGGCTGAGACCCAGGAACTTCAGCACGCCATTGCGCAGCGGACGGCTGAAGATGCCAGGCATTTCATCGTCAAGCTCCATTGCCAGCAGCCGATAGAGCGTGGCGAACTGTTCCTGGGTGACCCGCGCGGCGGGCTCTTGCAGAAGTTCATGCGCAATCCCCGAACGCTCGGCAAGCCGCGCGATAGCAGCAGGATCCGCCCCGGACAGGAAGCCGTTGACGACGGATATAGGGACGGTAGCGGACAGGCCTGTCAAGTGAGGGGGCAGGCAGTGAATGCCGGTCTGGGATGATGACGCTACATTCTGGCACAGCCGTGGTGCCTTGGTAACGTGATATGGCTGCAAGGCCGCGTGGGGCAGCGAGCGTCGATGCGGTGGAAATGGACGCACCACCCAGGCACAGGTCGGTGATCGCACGGTTTGCGGCGATCCCGGATCATCGGCTAGTGACAACGAACCGATCAGGTGCTTCGTGGCTTCCGCTTGCCCCTGATCACCGCCGTTCTCCACCTCAAATCGGAACGCGCAAGTTATGCGTGCGCTGGATTTATGAGATGCCCTGCTGAAGGACGACTCGGCAGATTTCGTGAGTTCTGCGCCCCACTCTCGTAGGGCAGCTTTTACATCGCATAAATCACACGGAGGCCGTATTATTGCCGCAGCACTCCTGTGGTGCCTCAGGTGGGCCGCCCACGCGGAAAAACCAGAAAAAGAATCGGAATTGGTTGTGAAAGTATTCAGGTCGTCCGACGCTCGCTCGCGCGCGTGCTGCAGTACCGCGCTACGCTATTCTTCATCGCCGCATTTTAGCGACGCCTCCTCGCAATACGCCCCGCACGACGGGATCCAGCCCCAGCGCACACCGCGCATCCACTAAAGAGATCGTCATGAAGTTCTCAGAACAGCCAGTGTCACTGGCTGCGGCGGCGCTCGTTCTTGTGCTGGCCGCTTGCGGTAACGAAAAGGCCGCCGATGCCCCAACAGTGCCTGAAGCGCCTGCCCCTGCCATATCCGTCAAGGCCGGCGATGCCGCAGTGGAGACCAGCAACACCGGCACCGTAGTGCGGGCCGGCGACGTCTCCGTATCGATCTCCAACTCAAAGTAATTCCCATCATGACCCCATTTCGCAAGACGTTGTTCGCCATGGCGACGGCAGCCGTGCTAGCCGCGCCCGCCGTACAGGCCATGGATATCGAAGCACGCGGGGTAGGCAGCGCCCGGATCACCGACGATCTGGCATCTGTACGTACGTCTGCACTACGACAGGCCAAGCGCAATGCTGTGCTGGCCGCGCTGGACAAGGTTGTTGGTGCCGGCACCAGCAAGAATCCCGACGTACAGGCAAAGCTCGACGACCTCGTCGTTCAGGTGGGAGAGGAATCGTTTTACAGCCCCGTCCCGAGCTCGTTGGATGGTCAATACCAGGTGAGCATCACGCTGCGGATGGATGACAAGGCGCTGCGGACCGAGATCAGCGACCTGGGCCTGGCTCTCAACACCACCACTACGCGCAGCCAGCCGATCCTGGTGATGATGGATGAGTTCTTCACCACGCCGACGAATCTGCGCGCGCCGCTGGAGGAGTTGACGGAGTTCCGTCACGAGGAAGGCAGCAGCTACAACGAGAAGGAAGCCGCTTCGAGTTCGAAGAAGTCGGCCTATGCCGCGAGTAGCAATTCCGCTTACGCGTCGAAGGAACAGGCGGCGTTCGTCGTGAAGGAAAGCGCAGCCGGTCGCGTAAGCGCGGCGCGCGACACCCAGGTAGCCGGCGCCACCCGTGACGGCTATGGCGGCCAGGCCGCCGTAGCCGGCCGTGACAGTGCTCGCTACGACGCGGCCAGTGCCAGCAGCCGCCAGGCGGCCGGCGCGGCCTCGCGTCAGGTTGCGGCGGCCAGTAGCAGCAACGTGGCAGCAGCTTCTTCTTCGCAGTCGGCGTACTCGCACAACGTCAGTGCCGAGGACCACAACAATACGTACTTCCGCAAACTGGTCAAGTACCAGCCGCAGAACACCGGCCCGGACAAGAAGAACTACACCTACAACGAGCTGAAGGGCCAACTCGGCGACCTCGACATCAAGGTCATCGACAACGCCCTCTTCAAGAGCAAGTATTTCGGTAATCGCGCCATCACGCTCGACCAACTCGAGAACGGCGCGGAACTCGCCAAGTACACGGAATTCGCCCGCCAGGAAGCCACCGCGGATTACCTGATGATCGGTTCCTCGGTTATCTATGACGTGGGCGTGGACCGGAACTCCGGCCAGCCCGCGTGCACGGGCGTGGCTAGCACCAAGACCTTCTCCACTAAGACCGGCGAAGATATTGGCTCCGCTACTCAGTCCGAGGCCGCCGTTGGCATTTCGTCTGACGATTGCCGCGCGAAGCTTGCCGGCAAGCTGGCCGCTAGCTTAGGGAACCAGGTTGGCAAACGAATCCAGGACTTCGCGAAGCGCCGCACCATGTACGGTGCCGAATACGTTATCCGCCTTACCGGGGGCAGTCTCTCGCTAATGAACCGCACTGCGTTCAATCAGGCGCTCAAGAATGTGCCTGGCCTCGACAAGGCCACGCAACGCCAGGCCGGTACGGACAAGCTGGAGGTTGTTGCCACCTATCGCGGCGCCGATCCGCTAGACCAGGCCGTGGCCATGGCGCTGGGCAGCAACCCGATATTCGCGGGACTCGACTCGATGGTGGACGGGAATATCGTCACGCTGTGCATGAACGGTTGCGCCAAGGCCAAGGCGGCACGCTGACATGCGCAAGTCTCTTCTGACAGTGGCCGCCGCTGCGCTAACGCTTGGCGGCGGGAACGCAACCGGCGCCGAAGTCGGTTTGTATGTGGTGCCCGGCATCTTCTTTGACGACGCGGGAGCCGGAGGTGCAAGCAGCAAGGTGGATCCTGCCTTCCGACCGGCGCTTGACATCAAGCAGAGCGTCGCGCAATTGCAGGACCGTGCAAAGGCGCATTTCAACACGCTGACGCCGACCATCGACAGCAAGAACCGCCTGCGCACGCTGGCGCTGTCGGTCCAGGTGACGCGTGCGTCGCGCTATCAGATTGACAAGTCGGATGGCACCACCGATATCTATCTGCCGGTGACGCTGAGCCTGTACCTCAGCAATCCGATGACGGGCGAGGTGCTCCAGTCGTTCAGCCAGACCCGATATGACGTCATGACTGTCTCGCGGACGCTTGGCAAGGCCGCCATTGACACCAGAGTAGCCGGCGCCTACCGCAACGGTTTCGCGGCGCTGCTGGAGTCGATGCTGGCGTCTGCCGCCCGCCAGTTCAACCCCTATGTCGTGGAGACACGCGTCGCCGATACCTGGCGGGGCTTCGTGATCCTCGACAAGGGCTATCGCGCCGGCATTGGCAAGGGCGACGTCATGAACGACGGCGCAAGCGAAATCCGCGTGGAACATGCCGGCGCCGACTATGCGGTGGCGGTACCCGTACTCGGCACGCCGAAAGATGGTGCGGTGTTCAGCCGAGCTGGAACGATGGCGCTTTCAGAGGTTAAGAAGCCGCGCGTGCTGGCTCTCGTCAGCGACGGTAACGATGACCTGTCCGACGCGGTCAGCACGCAGCTCTTCACGGACAAGCTCGGCAGTGGCGCGCCCTTCGCCACGCTGCCCCTGAATGGCAACTTCAGCCAGGTGCAGGCGTCGATCGACAGCAACACCAGTATCGGCCACGAGGTGAGCGGCAAACGCGCCCTGCCCGACTACTTCATCCGTATGGTGGTGCCACCGGCGCGCCAGTATGCGCTGCCCACCAACCTGGCCTACAAGACGCTGCAAAGCTATCAGGCATGGGCGTTTGCGGAATTGCTGTCGCGTGACGGGCGCGTGCTCTACGCCGCCGATGTGACGCAACGTATCGACGATACCGTCACCGACAAGGCCGGGTTCAACGCGGCCGACCGCCGTGAGGTGGTGCTCAAGAATGCCCTGAATGACCTGGCGGACCGTTTCAGCAAGGAAGTCCGCATCCAGCCACTGACGTTGAAAATCGTCGCCGCCGCCGGGGACAGCTTCCAGATCGACGACGCAGCCGGCGCCCTGCAGACAGGCGATACCGTCCGCGTCTATCACGGCATCGGCAAGCCTGGCCCGCTGACCGAGGAAGCGTTGGTTCCGATCTGGGAAGCGACCGTCGTGAGCCGCGACGGCGCCCGAGTGACTGCCTCGCCCGTATTACCTATCGCAGGCAAACCGCCTCATCCGGAGTCCGGCGACGTTGTTCTGGCCGACAGCGTGGGCGGCACGGCGAGCGGCGGACAGCGCGTGGCCTACTGCCCGGCAGAAAAAAGCCAGGTTGGCACTGTCTCACTCGATCGCTTCAATCTACTCGCCTACGCCGGCGCAGCGTCGGCCAAAGTCGTCATGATCAACCCCGCACTCGCCGATCTGGTGAAGGGACGCGTCGGTGGGCAGTCCGGCTTCGCCCGCGATCTCGCGCTACGGGCTGGCACCTATGACCGCTGCATCGAGGCGCTGTACCGCATCGATCCTCGCGACCGCAAATGCGAGGACGGGCTCTGCGCGCAAGGCTACAACATTCGGCTGGCCTATCGGCAGCGCGCCGGCGGCAGCGTCGTGAGCCAGGCCATCCTCGAACACGGATTCGTCTCGAATGGATACCCGGCGGCGGCCGACGCTGCGAGCGTAACCGCCCTGCAAGCCATGGATCTCGACCGCGACACGCGGACGAGCCTCGATGGCGTCATGAAGCAATTGTTGAATCCCAACTGAAGGAAACACCATCGTGAAGAAGACTTCCGTAGCACTGGCCATCGTCGTCGGCAGCACCCTGTTCTTGTCCGCACCAGCCGCCATCGCATTCGGCCTAGGCAATATCACGTCCGCGATCCCTGGCGTCGGCGGCGCTTCCGCGTCGGCCGTTTCCGCTGGCGACATCGACGCCTTCATCCAGACCGCCAACGACGCCAACCAGATGATCGGTACGTCGTCCGCGCACATCTTCAAGGCGCTGGCCAGTAAGGAAGAAATTGCCGCCCTTGAGGCGCGCCTGGCAACAGCCAACGCCATCGCCGATCCAGCAGAAAAGGCCGCCGAGATCAGCAAGATCAAGAGCGATGAAGCGACTGCAGTGCAAAAGGCGCTGGCCAGCAAGGAAGGCGAAACCAAGCTGAGCGCCATGAACAAGGCGCAGATGGCATCGTTCGGCAACGCCGCCTTTACCTTCATGCTGGGCGTTCTGAAAGACAAGCAGCTGGCCGAAGGCAGCACCGCTTTGGTGTCAGGCGTGGCGTCGAACCCGACGCTGGTCACGCGTTTGGGCGCGCTGAAAGACGTGGCCTCGTCGGTAAGCTCGCAGGTCGCCAACACGGCCAAGATCGGTGAAGGCCTCGTTAAGCTGGCCAAGGCGGGCAAGATTGCCGCACTCCCGACGTCGGCCTCTGAGAAGCCGAAGAAGGTCGACGAAATCTGAAGATCCAGTCGATTTCGATCGCCGGACTTCGAACGCACGCGCCCTGCGGCGGCTGCATGGCAGCGACCGCAGGGCGATCATTGATGTTCGGTAACCGGAGGTGGCGCAGGCATTGCGCCAACGGTAGCGCCGTCGCCGCCTCACTCCGGCTGGATTCCTGCGTCCTTGATAACCTTCGTCCACCGGACAACCTCGTCATCGAAGAACTTCTTGTGGCCTGCAGGAGAGAGGCGATCATCGGATATGACGGTGATGCCCAGCGCCTCCTCGCGCTTGATCAGGCTGGGATCCTTCAGTGCTGCGCGAAGCGCCTTGTTGATTTTATCGAGCACGGCTTGCGGCGTAGCCTGAGGGGCATATACGCCATGCCATACCGTGAAGTTGAAGCCGGGAAGCCCCGCCTCGATGAGCGTCGGGATTCCTGACAGCGCCGGCACCGCAGAGCGCTGCGCGCTGGTGACAGCGTAAGCCTTGACCTTCCTGGCCTCGATCTGCGGGGTGCTGTTGGTTGCCTGTTCGCACATGAGGTCGACTTGGCCTCCCATGATGTCGGACATCGCCGGTGCGGTTCCCTTGTAGGGGACGAACGTCATGTCGCTCTTGAGCATGTTCTGCAGCAGCAAGCTGCAGAGATGCGAAGCCGACCCCACCCCGGCATTCGCGAGATTCAGCTTGCTACCGCTGGCGCTGATGAGCTCTCGGAGCTCGGCGAAATTATTCGGCGTCAGAGCCGTTTTTCCGATGAGCGTCGACGGCGCCTCGTTGATGAGGCCAACGAAGGCCAGATCCGATGTCTTGTATCCGAGCTTCTTGTAAAGTGCGGGTGCGGTGGCCAGCCCGATATGATGGACGAGCAGCGTATAGCCGTCAGGCGCGGCGCGAGCCACACGTGCCGTGCCGATGGTGCCGCCCGCGCCCGCCGTGTTTTCGACGACGACGGTAGTGCCGAGCGTCTTGCGCAACGATTCGGCAACGTCGCGGGCAATCTTGTCGCTCGGGCCACCAGCCACGAACGGGACAACCAGGGTGACAGGCTTTTCTGGATACTCGGCGTTGGCGTGACCCGCACCGATAATCAAGCCACTGACAAGGCAAAGGGTTGCGGCCCGTCCGGCCGCTTGTCTGATCCACATGGTTGTCTCCGTTTGTGTATTTTTGATGTCTGCCGGTTAGTTCGACAGTTGCTGCATCACGCTGTACAGGTCCGACTTGCCCTCGAAGCCGATACCCGGCAGGTCCGGCATCGTGAGGTAGCCTTTCTCCACCTTGACCCCGTCGGGGAAGCCACCGAACGGCTGGAAGAGATCGGGATAGCTTTCGTTGCCACCCAGGCCGAGGCCGGCCGCGATGTTCAGCGACATCTGATGGCCGCCGTGCGGAATGCAGCGGCGCGCCGACCAGCCGTGCTCCTTGAGCATGTCCAGCGTGCGGAGGTACTCCACCAGGCCGTAGCTCAGCGCGCAGTCGAACTGCAGCCAGTCTCGGTCAGGACGCATGCCGCCATAGCGGATGAGATTGCGAGCATCCTGCATTGAGAACAGATCCTCTCCGGTCGCCATCGGCTTGTCGTAGTAGTTGCGCAGCATGGCCTGCAGCTCGAAGTCGAGCGGGTCGCCCGGCTCTTCGTACCAGAAGAGGTCGTATTGCGAGAGCGCCTTCGCATACTGGATCGCCGTATCGAGGTCGAACCGACCATTGGCATCGACCGCCAGCTTCTGCCCGTCCTGCAACACGCTCAGAATGGAGTCGATACGACGCAGGTCCTCGTCGAGCGATGCGCCACCAATCTTCTTCTTGACCACTGTATAGCCGCGGTCGATGTAGCTGCGCATCTCGTCCTTCAGCTTGCCGTGATCCTGGCCCGGATAGTAGTAGCCACCCGCCGCGTAGACGAACACCTTGCGGTCCGCCTGGCCATTGCCGTATCGGTCAGCCAGCAGTTGGAACAGCGGCTTGCCCTCGATCTTGGCCACGGCATCCCAGATCGCCATGTCGATCGTGCCGATAGCCACAGACCGCTCGCCGTGGCCGCCGGGCTTCTCGTTCTTGAACATGGTGTCCCACACCTTGTGCGGGTTCAGGTTGTTTCCGGTGCTGTCGACGAGCGATTCCGGGTCTGCTTCCATGATGCGGGGGATGAAGCGCTCGCGCATCAGGGTGCCCTGTCCATAGCGACCGTTGGAATTGAAGCCGTAACCCACCACCGGCTTCCCGTCGCGGATCACGTCGGTGATCACGGCGACCAGGCTGAGGGTCATCTTGCTGAAGTCGATGTAGGCGTTGCGGATGGGCGAGCTGATTGGGAAGGTCTTCTCGCGGATTTCTACGATTCTCACAATGTGTCTCCTGATACACAGAACGCTCACGCCCATCGGCGTGGTAGTGCGTAGCATAGGTGCGGAAGACTGTTCTAGAATTGAATCAAAATCACAACATTATTAAATCAGAGTGAAAACTGACCTCGCCACGGAACTTGAGTTCTTCGTCCTCGTCGCCAAGCTGGGCACCCTCTCCGGCGCCGCGCGCGAACTCGACCTGACGCCTCCCGCCGCCACCAAGCGCCTTGCGCAAATGGAGAGCCGTTTGGGTGTGCGCCTCGTCAACAGGACCACGCGAAGCATCAGCCTCACGACGGAAGGCGAGACGTATCTCTCTTACGCGACGAGAATTCTGGCTGATCTTCAGGAGATGGAGAATGTCGTCTCCAGCAGTGGGTCGGAGCCGCGCGGATTACTGCGCGTGAACGCGACGCTCGGCTTCGGTCGAACGACGATAGCGCCTCTCGTTTCTGAATTCGCCAAGCGGTACACGCACGTTGAAGTCCAACTGGAAGTGACAGACCGGCCGGTCGACCTGGTCGATAGCGGGATCGACCTGGCAATCCGGTTCGGCGCCCTTCCCGACCGCCGGCTCTCTGCACGCCGCATCATGTCGAACCGGAGGTTTATCTGTGCATCGCCGGGATACATCGAGCGGTTCGGCACCCCCAAGACCCTCTCCGATCTGATGCACCATCGCTGCATCATCCATCGTCAGAATGACAGTGCCTACGGCGTTTGGCGCTTTGAACATGATGACCGTCACGAGACCGTCAAGGTCGAGGGCGCGCTATCCAGCAACGATGGAGACATTGTTTTGGGATGGGCTCTCGACGGCCACGGTATATTGATCCGCTCCGAATGGGATCTGGCCAAGTATGTGGAGAGTGGCCGGCTGAAAATTCTGCTGCCAGAGTACAAGCTGCCATCCGCTGACCTGTTCGTGTACTACTCGCAGCGGCGAAACCAGACGGCACGAGCGCGCGCCTTCATCGATTTCCTTACCGAGAAGCTCAAGGCGACCGGCATAAAGAAGAAGCCTAAGGCAGACCGTGCCAGTTGAGCCGCCATCCTTCCTATCTACCCCCCATCGTTTTCTTCGCCTCCCGCCGCAGGATCGAGACGAACTTCAGTAGCGTCTCATCCTGGCCGCCACGTCTCCACACCACGCCGACGGGGCCGAAGGAACCCACGTCGGTCAGGGGCAGGCGTCGTACCAGCGAGCGGGCCACGAGGTGCCGGGCCATCGCGCCCGAACAGACGCCCAGGTAATGACTGGCATGGAGAATGGATTCGAGAACCATGACCGACCCCGTCTCCAACGCCGGCACGATTCCGGCGCCGCCCCGCTCCAGCAGCGTGTTGTCCAGCCGCACGCGCATCAGCGTATCGCGCGGCGGCATGGCCCATGGATAGGCATAGAGGTCCGTCCAGTCAATCTGCGTGGCGCCCGACAGCGGATGGTCGGGCCCGACCAGGATCGCAATATCGTCTTCGAACAGCACTTCGTGTTCGAGCGTGGGCCCATAGGCGCGTGCGTCGATCGAGCCTACGATCAGGTCAAATTCGCGCTCTTCGAGCTGGCTCAGCAGCCGATTGAAGACGCCTTCCGAGACCTGAAACGCCACGTTGCCTTCATCCTTCTGGAAAGCGAGGATGGCACGCGGCAACAGGTGGGCAATGCCCGCCGTCACACTGCCGATATGCAGCCGCGACACCTCGCCTCGTTCGAGCGATACGAGTTCGTCATTCGTCCGGCTGACTTCACCAAGCACACGCAACGCCAGCTTGCGCACGGCTTCGCCCGCCGGCGTCAACCGCATCTGCTTGCCCCGTAGCACGAGCCGGGCGCCGACCAGCTCCTCCATCTCGCTGAGCCAGTGCGAGACGGCTGACTGGGTCATGTGGAGCCTGTCGGCAGCCAGCGTCAGCGTGCCCGCCTCAATCAGAACGAGGAACGACTCCAGATGGCGCATGCGCAACCGCCGGGCCCACGCTACAGCGTCTTGCGGTGATTGCATGAGTATTTCCTCATAGTATGTTCGTAAGTTTTCATTGGCGATGCCGGCGCAGTCGCGGCAATAATGCGGTAGCAGCGGCCGCACTGCAACCACGACACGATTTTAAATAAGGATACGACATGAGGAAAATCTCCACTCCGGGGAGGATGGTGGCTGCCGCGCTGGCTCTGAGTGCAACGGGCTCGGCATGGGCCCGCGGGGAGGCCGGAAACACCAGCCCAATCCGCCTGGTGGTCTCACAGGAGGCCGGCGGTGGCACCGATACGCTGGCACGCATGTGGGCGGAAGCGGCGAGGCAGGAACTTGGCACGACGATCATCGTCGAGAACAAGGCCGGCGCTGGCGGTGTCATCGCTGCGAAGTACGTGCTCGGTCAACCTGCCGACGGTTGCACGCTCTTCCTGGCGGGCGTGTCGCAGATGGTGCTCAACAAGTTCGCTTACGCGCCGCTCGCCTATAAGCCAGAAGTCGACTTTGCGCCGGTGGCGGTGCTGACGACCACGCCTTTCGTGCTGGTCGCCAATCCGCAATCCGGTATTCGTACCCTGCAGGACCTTGAGGCCATGGCGAAGGCCAAGCCCGACGCAATCAACTTTGCATCGTCGGGCAAGGGCAATTCCACGCACGTCATCGTGGAGTTGTTTCAGAAGAACCAGAAGCTCCGGATGACCCATGTCCCCTACAAGGGTGAACCCGATGCCATCGTCGGGACGGTCAGCGGACAGACTCAGGTCATGGCGCCCACCGTGGCCACCGCCACGCCGCAGATTCAAGCCGGCAAGCTGGTTCCCCTGGCGCTTTTCTCGCCGAAACGTGTCCCCGAACTGCCCAACGTCCCTACCGCGTCCGAGCTCGGACTGACGGGCTTCGACGACCTTGGCTGGATGGGGATTGCCGCCAAGGCCGGCACACCGCCCGAAACGATCCGGCGCCTGCACGCCGCCTCGCAGAAATTCCTGACTGACAAGGCCGTGCTCCAGAAGATGAAGACGATGCAGGTGATCCCGATGCCCGGGCCGTCGAGCCTGCTGATGCAACTGACCGAACGCGATACCGCCCGTCTGCAGAGTGCGATGTCCGACGTAGATTTCAAGGCGAACTGACCATGAGTACGCGAGGAATGGTGGTATGCCCGCAGCCGGAAGCTGCGGAATCGGGTGCGGAAATCCTGAAAGCCGGCGGTAACGCCGTCGACGCCGCAGTGGCGTGCGCGCTCGCCCAGACCGTGGTCGATCCGCTGATGTGCGGGATCGCCGGATTCGGCACCGCAGCGGTCTATTTGCCCGGCAGCAGCGTGCACGAGTATTTCGATTTCCACGCGACCGCGCCGGGCAATGCCCGGCCGGACATGTGGGCCGACCTGCTCGAAGGCGAAGCGCGCGACGGCTTCGGCTTCTTCATCAAGGACCGCCTCAACGACATCGGTTATCAGTCCATCGCCACGCCGGGCACGCTGCGCGGACTGGCGGCGATGCACACCGCGCATGGCCGCCTGCCCTGGGCCGAAGTCGTCGCTCCGGCCGTGGACTGGGCGCGACACGGCTACTTCGTCCGCCCCGGCATGTATGCCTTCTGGAACGACGAAGCCACACTGGGCCGTGCCAGCAACCGGGAACGGCTGGCCTTCAGCGCTTCAGGTCGCACGCTCTACTGCAAGGCCGACGGCAGCCCCAAATCCGTTGGCACGCCCATCGTCAATCCCGATATGGCCAACGTGCTGGAGCGGATCGGTCGCGTAGGCGCCGACGACTTCTACCGCGGGGAGATTGCCGCCGCCATCGTCGAAGACATGCAGCGCCATGGCGGCCTGATTTCCAGGGCGGATCTCGATGACTACCAGGTGGTCCGGCAAAAGCCGCTGTTCGGCCGATACCGTGACCGCATCGTGGCGACGAACCACCCTCCTGGCGGCGGCGCCATGCTGCTGGAGATGCTGCACGCGCTCGAGCAGTTCAACCTCGCATCCATTCCACACAACTCACCCGAGTACATCGCGATACTGTGCGAGATCATGAAGCAGGCCACCGTCGACAAGGATCGCCATATCGGCGACCCTGCCTATGTTGACGTCCCGCTCGACTACCTTCTGTCGGGCGAGCGGGCGGCGGCGACGGCGGACGCAGTCCGGAGCGGGCATCGCGTCCAGGTGACGCGCGTTAATCCGGGCCATGCGGTGCCGCGAGACACTACGCACCTCTCGGTCGTCGACGGCGATGGCAACTGCGTGTCGCTGACACATTCGCTCGCCATGCCGGCCGGGGCGATTACACCCGGACTGGGGTTCATGTACAACGGCTGCATGGGCGTGTTCGATCCCCGCCCCGGTCGGGCCGGGAGCATTGCGCCGGGCAAGCGCCGCTTCACGTCGTCTTGCCCGACGATTGTGTTCCGGGACGGCAAGCCCGAGATCGTGCTCGGCGCGCCCGGGGGCACCCAGATCGCCATGGGCGTGCTGCAAGCCATCCTGAATGTGGTGGATCGCGGCATGACGATGCAGGAGGCGGTGTCGGCACCCCGGTTCTCGTCGACCAGCAACGCCATCGACATCTGCAACCGGGTACCCCGGGCAGTGGCTCGGCAACTTGAGCAACGTGGATATGAAGTCATCCGGAACCCCTACAACTACACCATCGGCTGGGTTCACGCCGTGCGCCTCAACGACGGCCATCTGGAAGGCGGCGCCGATCCCGGCCGGGATGGCGTCGCTTACTCGGTGGAATCGTTGATGTAGGGCAGATTCGGCACGCTATCCAACCGTGGCGTACGCCAACGTCTTTGGCGTCTGGACGATCACCTCGGGCTCATCGCCCACAATGGCGCGTGGCCGGTCCTGTGGAACACGAACGCCCCGCATCCAGCTGCTTCGATCACGGCCTGGGCGGCGGAATCCGTGTCGCAGACGCGCCGGCCAACCACGGCCGCGGCCACCGCAGCGTCCGTCGCCTGCGATAAACGGCTGCACGCCCGCCACGACGTTCAGCGGAGATTAAGGATGCGCGGAGACATCCCCATAAAGCTGCCGCATGAACGCTCGAAACACAGGATTCATCACGTCGTCGTGGTTCTTGATGACATCGCCGTCCACCTCGACGTTCCAGATCAGTGCGTTCGCCGCCGCGGCCCCATCAGCACCACCCACGGTCGTCAGAAAGCTGCCGCCGCAGAAGGTACGTGCCCAGTTTGGCTTAAGCAGATAGCCTGGCGTGAGGTTCTGGCGAAAGAACTCCGCAGCTTCTTCTGCCTCGAGTTTCTTGTTCTGACGCACTGCCTTGCCCAGTTCCTCACCGTGCAAATCTTTGAGCTCCGCCTCTGACCTCCATCCTGCACAACGGGCGCCGTCGCCAGGCGGGGCGTTGTCCCCGCCTGGCGCTTCGCCAGGGGCGTGAGCGTAGAGTCGGTGCGTCAGGTAGTGATCGATGTGGCCCGGGGTCTTCTTCATGGCCGTACCCTGTTCACTGTTGGTCTCACGCTCGAAGAGCGTATTGACCGAGCGCCCAATCGGAAATGCGATTCCAGTTGCCCAGTCCTTGATCGACGTGACGGACACCAGCAGCGGCGGCTGGAACCGTGTCGGCTGATACCTGAGCGACACGCGATAGAGCGCCTCGTAGCGCGATGCCTCGAAAGCCGGATTGATCAGCAATATCACGTCCGCCGGTCTTTCCGCCAGTTCCGTTACCTTGCCCGTTCCGGCCAGATCTCGCTGCGCGGCCAGCGACTCGATTAGCGATCCGGACATGGCGGCATAAAGGATCAGACCACCAAAGCTATGACCTATCATCAGCGTGCGGATGCGCGGACGCGCGCCCGCTTTCTCAGCGGCGGCGCCCGTCTGGGGCGCGCCGGCCGACCGCGCATCGTTGTAATGAGTTCGGAGGGATCGCAGTCGCGCGAACAGCTCGCGCGACGATCCGATCGAGACGCGTCGCGCCGCCTCCTTGCGCGCCCAGAAAGTAAGACTCAGCAGCGGATCGGGCACCGTCCACGACTTCCCTCGCCAGGCCACATAAATGCCCACGACCTTCCTCGGTGTGCCAGCCGGTCCGGCCCGGTCACGTTCCTCGGCGCCTGCGGCTTCAAGCAAAGCACGGAATTCCTGCACATTGGCATCGTCGACCTGTGCGTTGTGCTTCCAACCGTGAACAAAAACAACGATGCTCAGGTCTTCGCCTTGGGCGAGGAGGGACGTCAGCCGACCCATCAGATTATCGATCTGGTCCGAGGGGTTGGTCGCCAGTGCGTCTGCGGAAGCCGGAGTATTCGGGAACAGCCAGCCCTGGTCGTCGAACTCGACGAAATGCAATTCAAAGAGCCCTCGCACACTTTCGGGCGTCACGCTGCCGCACAGTTGACGGGGGTCATCGTGCATTTTGGCGCTTGCACGCTGACAGCTTGCGTCCTTGTCGAGGTCAACGAGATGGGTGCGAAACGCGCTGTTCGGCGCGCATGCACAGAGCCCCCCTAGCAGCAAGGCTATAGAAAGCCATTGCAGGATATGCATCGCGAAGGGTTGTGCCGCACTGGCGGCGTCGGCTTTCATCTGTCCTGGGCTAGGTACGGAGCACTTGGCACCTAGGCATTCTGATCGGTCGACCTCGGTGCTGTCTTGAAATAGTCAGCAAACGGCCATGCCGCCTTCCGTTGCGCTTCGGTTCCGGCATAGCAATCCCGATCGCTGGGCTCCATCCCCGCAAACACATGGGGCAACGGCCTGGACTTTCCGTCGGTGTACTGCCAGAGGATAAAGTGCGGCCAGGTGTCAGTCGGGATGCCAATAGGCTGGTTTCGGTACCGGGCATACCAGAGTGGGCAATTCTTGAGGATGGGGTCCGCACCATGTGCCTGCACGGCATCGCACAGCACCCCGGCATCCCTGGCTTTGATGGCATCGAAATGGCTGTCATGGTTGATGTCGATGACGACATCGATGGATCCTGGCAGGTTAACTGGCATCGCGCCCTCCCGATTCAATGCCACTTGGACCACGGCGCAGCCATCGGCGAGCGACCCACGCTGCGCGGCGTCTGTGCCATATGAGTCCTGCAGAGCGCACGCCTGTTGCCTAACACCGTAGGTGATACCCACTCAGCCGGGCGCCAACCGCGAACCCGTCTGAAGCATAGGCACACATCGGGTAAATCATCTCAGCCAGGTGGATGACCTCGTGTTGCGACTTGTTGAATTCTGAATTAGACGCAATTTCTCTCGCGGTTCAGGCCTGCACCCTTCCGGTGCGCTGAGCGCTTGGGGTGCCAGGCGTGCGCAATACGCTGAAGAACGCGAATGACTGCCGTGGGAGAACTGCCGCAAGACCCGGAACGCGCGAACAGAAAAAGTGGGGGTCGGAGACGTCCACATCTCCGCGCCAGGTGCCCTGCGGCATGCTTGCCTCCTTAACCGGTTTTAGCCACGACGCCGATGGCCGGCTCTTCGTGCGCTAACGAATACGGTTCTGGCGCATGGGGTGGCATCGGCCGGCTCTTCACCCAAAGCCCAAACTCCCGCATCACCTCCACGACCGGTGCAAGGCGCGCACCGTCCTCAGTCAGTTCGTACTGCACCGTAACGGGAACGGTGGGAAACGCTGTGCGCTTCACCAAGCCGACTTCTTGGAGTGCCTTCAGGTCTAGAGTGAGCATGCGCTGCGAAATGTCTGGCATCTCTCTTCGCAGTTCGTTGAAGCGCTTCGGCCCTTCAAGTAGGTACGAGGCGATCAGCAGCCGCCACCGGCCGCCCAATAGTCGCATTGCTTCCTCTACCGAACATCCCGACACAGCCGCTTTCATGAAGATTCTCCCTCACTTGGTATAAAAAATGTACCTACACCACATTTTAGTGCCTTGTTCCTTTTCTATACCGTCTTCAGCATGATTCGATTCATCAGCAAGGCACACCGCATTGCGATGACCTTAAGGGACATGAAATGAAGCTGTACTACATTCCGGGCGCGTGCTCGCTGTCGCCGCACATCGTGCTAAATGAGTTGGGGCTGAACGTAACCCTTGTGAAGGTGGACTACAAAACTCACGAAACGGAAGACGGTCGAGATTTCTTCGAACTCAGTCCTTTTGGCTACGTCCCACTCCTTGAACTCGACGACGGCACGCTGCTGTGTGAGGGGCCGGCCATTGTTCAGTATTTGGCAGATCTGAAACCTGAGTCGAACTTGACCCCGGCAAACGGGACCATCGACCGCTATCGTCTGCAGGAGTGGTTGAGCTTCCTGACTTCCGAAATCCATAAGGGCTTCATTCCGTTGCTCTATTCGAGGCTGGCTGGCAAGTACGGCGTCGAGACTGCGAAGCCTAAGTTGGAGAAACGTTACACGTGGCTTAACAAGGAGCTCGCCGGCCGCGACTATCTAATGGGTGACACCTACACTGTCGCCGATGCCTACCTTTTTTCGCTGACTCAGTGGGGCCAAGCCGAGTGGCTTGAGTCGGCCTATAAGACCGACATCCACTTCGACGGCCTGGAGAACCTCAGGACCTGGTATCTTCGTATGCGGGAGCGGCCGGCTGTGCGCAAAGCCCTGCACACCGAAGGCCTCCGGTAAGGCTTCGGTTCACCTAAGATACCGCGTTAAAGAAGCGAATGGCCGCTGAGGGTTACTGGGACTCTATGCCCCCGACCACGGTCTGCTGACGGCCAGAAGCGGTCACTCGACATGCGCGTCTAAATTGCACACAATCTCAAAGGTTCGGGGCGACGGCCGCACTCAACGCACCCTACGACTCGGAGAGGAATGATGGTGGAGGAGAAGTTGTTTGGACTCGATCTCGACAGTGACGGCCTAGAGGTTATTCGCCGGGGTGGCCGCTACTTCGTTCGCTACGACGCTGGCGCGCACCAGATAGCATGGAGGGAAGACGAAATCAGCGAGCCGGACGCGATGAGCATAGGAACTGCGACAGGCGGCGAGAATGACGTCATAGTTCGCCTTCAACGACGTTTGGGTCCGGACGCAAACAGCTCGAACTGGGCGCGACCGGCTTGAAGCCACAGCGGGCAGTAGTCGGCCATGAACGGTCCTTGGCCCACACTCGCATTCGTAAAACGAATGTCCGCTCCGCTCTTGGTAAGAGCCCCCCACTTCTGCGCCGTCTCGCGCGGTCCCACTTAGCCGGCGCGCTCAAAGTCGGCTGGTCACCACACAAGTTGTCCCCCGCCCCAAGGCCATTACGAAGAGACGTCTGGATGGGCTGGCACCGTGAACTGAAAGATCGCGCCGCGGGGAACGTTCGCGCTCGCCCACAATCGGCCGCCGTGTGATTCGATGATCGAACGGCAGATGGACAGCCCCATCCCCAGGCCGGCGGGCTTTGTCCCGATCTCCCTGAATGGGCGGTAGTGGGTCCTCGAAGTGGGTTCGCACCGTGGCGCCGTGCTTCCGTGCTTCGCCACGGGTGAGCTCGACCACCTCGCAGATTGCCTGGTTGATGTCCAACGGCTCCCTTCGTGGCGGCGCCTTCTTGACCAGTTCACGGATGCGGCCAATGATGTCCACGGCCCGATTGCCATCCTTGATGATACGGCCCAATATCTCGCCGACCTCGTCGACATTGGGAGGCTGGGCGTTCAGCCACCGCCGCGCTGCGTGGGCATTGGTCACTGTCGCGGCGACCGGCTGCTTGATTTCGTGCGCAATCGAGGCCCCGAGATGCCCTATCGTCGCGACACGGTTCGCATGTGCCAGTTCCGTCTGCGCTTCGCGATAGCGTCGCTCGCCCTCACGGATGCTTTCCTCTGCCTGCTTGCGCTCGCTCAGGTCGAGCACGAAGGCGACGCCATCCTTTCGCCCGGTTTCGAAGGTGGCCGCACCGATCAGGACCGGCACGCGACTGCCGTCCTTCCTGACAAACTCCTTCTCGAACGGCGGCGCGCTTCCCATCTCCCTGATCTCTTGCAGTACACGCTCGTCGCTCTCACGCCATTCCAGCGGCGTCAGATCCGTCCAGCGGACTCCCCCTGCAACCAGATCGTCGCGTGCATAGCCCACCATGCGAAGAAACGCGTCATTGGCCTCGAGAACGTCCCCCTCCACCGTCCAGACCACGATCCCGATGATGTCGGCGTCAACGAGACGTCGGATCTTCGCTTCGCGTCCCACTAGCTCGTGGTACAGGTGGGCATTTTCCAGCGCAATTGCGGCCTGCGAAGCCACCAGCCGCAGTATCGCAATGCGGGCGGGCGTGAACGCGCGGGTCGTAAGATTGTTTTCGAGGTAGAGCGCACCAGTGAGCCTCGCCTGGTTCACCAGCGGCAAGCAGAGAACGGAACGGGTGCGATGCTGGCCAATGTAAGGATCGGCTGCAAACGAGGCGTCGGCCACGGCATCGTCGAGGATCACACTCTCCCGAGTCCGCAGGACGTAGTAGAGGACGGACTCTGGCAGCACCGCCTCGGTCACGGCGTCGTCATGGAGATGCACGACGACATTGTCGCCGTCAATCGTCGCCTCTGCGGTGACCCGCTGCTCACCACCATCCGGCAGGATCAATACACCGCGTTCGGCACCTGCCTGTTCAATCGCCGTACGCATAACCATCTCGATCAGCTTTTCCAGGACGATCTCACCGGAGACCATCTGCGACACCTTGATCACGGTTGCGAGGTCGAGGCGCTCGACCGACGTCGCGATCGTGCCCGTGGGGCCGGGCGAGACCGCTTCCGTTCTGAGGTGCGGATGCATCTGTTCGAGTTGCCGCGCCTTCCCGTCGGCTCGCCAACGCAAATAGCAGTAGCGCGCGTTGTGCAAGTAGGTCTCTGCGATGACCTCGAACTCGCGCGCCGCGTAGAATCGCGCAGCGAGCTCGTTGGCGATGGCTTCGACGTGTACGAAGCCGTTTGCTCGCGCCGAACGGATCGCCAGTTCGTAAAGGCGCATCGCATCAAGATCGCGGCCTTCGATCCGGGCAATCTCCGCGCCCACCAGCGCGGCGCGGTTCTCGAAATTCTCCGGGCAATGCCCCGCCCAGACCGTGAGTTGTCCGTGATGCGCCGTCAGGGCCGACAAGTGCTGTTGCCGCGTATCGCCGGATGTGGCATCGGCGCAAGCGGCATGGGACAGCGCCCCGTAGAAATAGTATTCGGCTTCCTCGAAGAACGAGGCCGTGGTCCACAGCAGCCCTTTTGCCTTCGCGGCGGCATCCATGGCAGCCGTGTGATCGCCGGCGATACAGCGCGCCTGAAGTTTCCGGATCCAGTACCAGCACGCCGCGATCGCCAGGTCCGGATTTTCCGAGAAACGCCGCTCGATCCGCGATTCATCAAACTGCGCATCGTCAAGGCAACCAAATTCTGGTGTGAGTCCCCGAAGCGTCCGCATCAGCGCAACCTGCGTGGCGATAATGTCAATGGCAAGTCCGAAGCGCGATTTCTCGGCGAACGCGAGGCCGTGCTCGGCTTCGCTCAGCGCCTCGTACAGCGACTCGCCGGAGAAGATCAGGTTCGAATTCAGATCGTTGCGCGTGTAGGCTGCATACTGAAGATCGCCGACGCGGTTCGCCGCGTCAAAGGCGCGGCGCTGCAGATCCCGGCAAGCCCCCACGTGTTTCATCCAAGGCACGACAAACAGCGCGAAGCAAACAAATGTCCTCGCTTCGAGCCGCTTTAGTCCGCGCTGTTCGACAAGGTCGTAACCTAGCTGGCCGAATCGGAACCCTGCCTTGTAGTCGCCGAAATGCGGCCCTGCAATACGAATGAGGATGACGTAGGCGAAGCAGGACGCATCGCAATTGCCGTGCTCCAGGCTCAGGCTGACCGCCTTGCAGATTGTCAGGGAAGCCAGGTTTTCATCGGTATACAAGGCCGGCGTCCAGAGCTTCATCAGGACGTCGACGGTGGCCAGGGACGCGGCGTCCTCCATCATCGGCAAATCGATAAGCGCTTCGATTTCCCGATTGCCAAGCACGGACCCAATGCGCTCGTATTCGCGCCGCACCTCTTCGCCCTCCGGATGGGGTGACCAATCGATGTCGAAATGTCGGAGGCAATTGAGACCGACGTTGATCGCGCGGCTGCTCTGATCGAGAACCAGGCAGACATCCATATGCAAGCAGGCAACAATGGCTTGTTCGACGGTTGTCGTGGCGTGCCCCGACAGTGCCGCCAAGTGCGCGTCCGCGACCGAAAGCTCGCCGGTCAGGAATGTGCATTCGGCCCGGTTCAACTCCAACGCGAAGAGCATCTCGTGCTGGCGGCCCCAGCTACCCTCCCCCAATAGCGCCACGCCGATATTGAGATAAGTGAGCGCCGAAGCATAGGCCGTGGAACCCTTGGCACGCGTCCCCGCTATCAGGTTGAGCGCGGCGAGCTGGTCCCGTTCCGCTTGCTCCGTGATCAGCGCGGCGCCGCGGTTGAGCTGATTGACGATCTCGAAGATCGCGGCGTCCCGCTTTTCGGCGGGCGTTTGCGCGACCAACAAGCGACCGATCCGGAGATGAACCTCCGCGCGCATCGCTTTCGGAATCAGGGAATAGGCGGCTTCCTGCACCCGGTCGTGAATGAACCGGTACGCGCCCTCCTGACGCTCGACCAGTTCCTGGCGGACGGCCTCCCAGAGCACCGCATGGACCTGCTTCTCTGGTATCGCAAGCACGGTGGACAACATCGTGATCTCGGCGATGTTGCCGAGGCAGGCCAACTGCTGCAACGCCTGCTGTGTCTCGCTTGGCAGACGGCTCAGTTTGCCCACCATCAGATCCACTATGTTGTCGGTGTAGCCCTTGGCGTGAATGCGATCGAGATGCCAGGACCAGGCCATCGTCTCATGATCGAGGTGGAACAGGCGCTCTTCGGCGAGCGCGTAGAGAAACTGAATCACGAAAAACGGATTGCCGGCCGTCTTCTCGTGCACCAGCTGCGCCAGCGGTACAACGTCTGTGGTGGCGCAGCACACGGCATCCGCAATCAGCTGCCCAAGGTGGTCACGGCCAAGCGGCGCCAGGGTGATCTCCTCCACCTTTCCGCCAGCGCTCCTGATCGCTTGCAGCTTGTGCGTCAACGGATGCGCGGCATCCACTTCATTGTCCCGATAGGCGCCGATCACCATCAGGTGCTGCAAGTCCGACCGGGTCAGCACATCCTCCAGCAAGTCGAGTGTCGCCGTATCGAGCCATTGAAGATCATCCAGGAAGAGTGCCAGCGGATGCGCCGGCCGGGCGAAGACACCAATGAATCGTTGGAACACGAGCTGAAAGCGGCGTTGCGCCTGCTGCGGCTCCAGCTCCGGCACCGGCGGCTGCTCTCCGATGATCAGCTTCAGTTCGGGAATGAGATCGGTCATGAGCCGTGCGTTCGGCTCCAGGGCTTCCAGCAGCGCGTCGCGCCAGCTCGCCAGTTCGGCGTCCCGCTTGCCAAGCAGCGGCCGCACCAGGCTCTGGAAAGCCTGCACCAGGGTCGAGTAAGGAATGTCGCGCTTGTACTGGTCGAACTTGCCGGCGGCAAAGAGCCCCCGTGACGACACCAGTCCCTTGTGCAACTCATTGACGACGGCGGTCTTGCCGATGCCGGAGTAACCCGAGACCAGCACGAGTTCCGGTGCGCCGCGCGCGACCACACGCTCAAAGGCCGCCAGCAAGGTGTCGACCTCGCGCTCCCGGCCGTACAGCTTCTCGGGAATCACCAGACGGTCCGGCGTGTCGTGCTCGCCAAGCGGGAACGCATCGACCCGGCCATGGCGCTCCCACGCAGTCAGGCAGCGTCGCAGATCCTGTTCGACGCCAGCCGCAGTCTGGTAGCGCTCCTCCGCCGTCTTGGCGAGCAGCTTCATGACGATCTGGCAGAGCGGGGCCGGTATCGACGTCAGGCGCTCGCTCGGCGGCACCGGCTTTCGGGCGATATGGCAGTGCACCCATTCCATCGGCTCCGTCGCCGAAAACGGCAGGACGCCGGTGAGCATCTGATAGAGCACGACGCCGAGCGAGTAGAGGTCGCTGCGCGAATCGATGGAGCGATTCATCCGTCCGGTCTGTTCGGGCGCCATGTAGGCGAGCGTGCCGGCAATCGTTTCGGGCGGTTTGGGGGCCTGATGTTCGCGCGGCAACCGGGAGGCGATGCCGAAGCCGGTAAGTCGCGCCCTTCCGTCCGTGACATTCACGAGGATATGGGCAGGCTTGAAGTCCTTGTGCACGAGGCCACGCTGATGGAGCTGCCCCAGCGCCGCCGCGATGCCGGCGGCGAAGCGCAAGGCGCTTTCGACCTCCATGGGCGCGCCGAGCAGCCGCTCCAGCGGCTCACCGCCCGGGTCTTCCAGCACCAACACGGTCCGCCCCTCTTCGCGCAAAAGCGCTAATGGCCGTACCGCCCAGGCGCTATCGAGTTCATCCTTCAGTCTGAATTCGTGAGCGAGGCGGTCGAGGCTGGCGGACGACGGATGGTCGGCGGCGGGCCGCACARTCAGGACGTTGCCGACGCCGCCTTTGTCTGAGCGGCGCCCTCGACAGAGCACGTGCTCTCCGTCCTCGCACAGAATATGAAGGCTCAGACTGTTACGCATCGGCGCTGAAACCAAGCGAAAGGTTCATCTTGCTCGCCGCAGCCTGCCAATCGTCCTG
>NZ_JBFRHD010000035.1:0-36216 GCF_052115685.1 Cupriavidus sp. 2KB_3 | reverse complement strand
GGCTACACGGTGGTGATGGTGGAGCAGAACTTCCGCTTCGCCGCGCCGCTGGCCGACCGCTTCTACGTGATGGAGCACGGGCAGATCGTCGAGCGCTTCGCCGCCGCCGAGCTGCAGGCCAAGATGCCGGTGCTGAACGAACTGCTTGGCGTGTAGACACAAAGGGAACCGCATTTCATGACTTTCGATATTGGGATTCCCCTGCCGGCGCTGATGTCCCAGCTGCTGCTGGGGCTGGTCAACGGCGCCTTCTACGCGATGCTGAGCCTCGGGCTGGCCGTGATCTTCGGCCTGCTCAACGTGATCAACTTCGCCCACGGCGCGCTGTTCATGCTCGGCGCCGTGCTCGCCTGGGCCGGCATGGAGTACGCCGGCCTCAACTACTGGGTCATGCTGGCGCTCTCGCCGCTGGTGGTGGCCGTGCTTGGCGTGGTCATCGAGAAGACCATGCTGCGCTGGATCTACAAGCTCGACCACATCTACGGCCTGCTGCTGACGCTGGGCATCACGCTGGTGATCGAGGGCGTGTTCCGCTCGATCTACGGCGTGTCCGGCCTGCCCTACTCGCCGCCGGACGCGCTGCAAGGCGCCACCGACCTCGGTTTCATGATCCTGCCGAACTATCGCGGCTGGGTCGTGCTGGCCTCGCTGGTGGTGTGCTTTGCCACGTGGTTCGTGATCGAGAAGACCAAGCTCGGCGCCTACCTGCGCGCCGGCACCGAGAACCCGAAGATGGTGGAAGCGTTCGGCGTGAACGTGCCCCTGATGGTGACGCTGACCTACGGCTTCGGCGTGGCACTGGCGGCCTTCGCCGGCGTGCTGGCCGCGCCAGTGGTGCAGGTCTCACCGCTGATGGGGCAGAACCTGATCATCGTGGTGTTCGCGGTGGTGGTGATTGGCGGCATGGGTTCGATCATGGGCGCCATCCTCACCGGCCTGGGCCTCGGCGTGATCGAGGGCCTGACCAAGGTGTTCTATCCGGAAGCGTCCTCCACGGTCGTGTTCTTCATCATGGTGATCGTGCTGCTGCTGCGTCCCGCCGGTCTGTTCGGGAAGGAAAAATAAATGCTGGATTCGCAAAACCCCCGCGGCCGGGCCGCGCTTTACGGCATCGCGCTGCTCGTCGTGGCGCTGGCGCCGATGCTCGGCGCCTACCCGGTATTCGTGCTCAAGGTGCTGTGCTTTGCCCTGTTCGCCTGCGCCTTCAACCTGCTGATCGGCTACACCGGATTGCTGTCGTTCGGCCATGCGGCCTTCTTTGGCGGCGCCGGCTACGCGGCCGGTCACGCCATGAAGGTCTGGGGCCTGACACCTGAACTGGGCCTGCTGATCGGCACCGCCGGCGCGGCCATCACGGGCTGGGCGATGGGTGCGCTGGCCATCCGCCGCCAGGGCATCTACTTCTCGATGATCACGCTGGCGCTGGCGCAGATGCTGTACTTCTTCTGTCTGCAGGCACCGTTCACCGGTGGCGAGGACGGCATCCAGGGCATTCCGCGCGGCAACCTGTTCGGCCTGCTGCCGCTCGGCGATGACCTCGCGCTGTACTACGTGGTGCTCGCCATTGTGGTGGTGGCGTTCGCGCTGATCGTGCGGATCATCCATTCGCCGTTCGGCCAGATCCTCAAGGCCATCAAGGAGAACGAGCCGCGCGCCGTGTCGCTCGGCTATGACGTCGATCGCTTCAAGCTGGCCGCCTTCGTGCTGTCGGCGGCGCTGTCCGGGCTGGCCGGCTCGTTGAAGGCGCTGGTGCTCGGCTTCGAGACGCTCACCGATGTGCACTGGTCGATGTCCGGCGCCGTGATCCTGATGACGCTGGTGGGCGGCCTCGGCACGCTGACGGGCCCCATCGTCGGCGCCCTGGTGGTGATCGCGCTGGAGAACAAGCTGGGCGACCTCGGCATGTTTCTCGCCAGACTCACCGGCCTGGACTGGTTCAATACGCTCGGCGAGTCGGTGACGATGGTGACCGGCGTGATCTTCGTGATCTGCGTGCTGACGTTCCGGCGCGGCATCGTCGGCGAGATCATCGCCAAGGCGGCGCAGTGGCAACAGCGCGTCCCGCGCCGCCGCGCCGGCCCCGCTCAGCCTTCACATCTCGTCGATCGCGGTTGAGGCCGTGACCACGCCGGCCTCTTTCTCCAGCGAGAAGCGGTCGCGCGTGGTCACGTAGAAGCTCGCGCCAAAGCGCCCCACGGGGAAGTAGTCCTGCAGGCGCACGCGCCAGCGTTCGGTGTCGATCAGCCCATCCCGGGCATGCAGCCGCAGCACGCGGCCGATGAAGATCTGGCGGCTCGCGGTTTCCAGCGTCTCCCACAGCGTGCATTCGAACGCGACGGGGGCCTCGGCAATGCGCGGTGCCGCCACCTGGGTGCACGGCGCGGCGGTGAGCCCCACCCGCGCCAGTTCGCTCACATCAGGCGGCAGCCGTTCGCCGCAGCGATGCATCTTCTCGGCCATGGCCTCGTCGCTGAGGTGCACCACGAGCTCCTTCGTGCGCACGATATTGGCCGCCGTGTCCTTCAGCGCGCCGTCACCCAGGCGATTGACGCTGATCATCACGATCGGCGGCTCCTCGCCCAGCATGTTGAACATCGAGAACGGCGCGGCATTGGCCGTGCCGTCGGGGCCGAGCGTGGTCACCAGCGCGATGGGCCGGGGCACGATCAGACTCGCCATGAGCTTGTAGCGCTGGTATTCGGTAATGGCGTTGAAGTCGATTTCCATGAGGTGTTCCGGTCAGCCCTTGCTGGTCTTTGGCAATCCCAGCATCTGCGCCAGGCTCTTCTCGCCCTGCATGCGCGAGGTTTCGATCCGTTCCTCGAGTTCACGCAGATGGGCTTCCATGCGCGCGACGGCGCCGGCCGCATCGCGGGCCTCGATGCAGGCGACGATGGCCGCGTGCTCGTCGTGCTCGCACGGTGCATGTCCGGGCGGCTCATAGAGGCCCACGATCAGCGAGCAGCGCGACACCAGTTCGGTCAGGTAGCGTTGCAGCACCGGGTTGCGCGCCAGCGCCGCAATCCGCAGGTGAAAGCCACTGGCCAGCCGCGCCCACGAGGGCTGGTCGAAGCGGTGCATGGCGTCATGCTCCTCGGCCAGCTGGCGGCGCAGGTCGCGCAGGTCGGCCTCGGTCACGCGCGTGACGGCGAGTTCCACCAGCACGCGCTCCATCGCCCGGCGGGCCTCGAAGATCTGGCTGGTTTCCTCGGGCGTGGGCTCGGCAATCACCGCGCCCTTGTTCGGCCGCAGCGCCACGATGCCATCGTGGGCCAGCTTCTCCAGCACCCGGCGCACCACGGCACGGCCCACGCCGAACAGCTGGCACAGCTCCGGCTCGGGCAGCTTGGTGCCCGGGGTCAGGCGATGGTTGAGCACGCCGTCGAAGATGGCCTGATAGATGCGCGTATCGGCATCCTCGGCGGTCTCCTCCCCGATGGGATCGACGGGCTTGGCGGTCTCTGAAGCGCGCTTGGTGGCGGCCTTGACGGCGGCCTTGGCGGCCGCAGGCTTCCTGGCAGCTTTGGTGGACATGACTTCGGTCAGGGAAACGATGGCCATGATATTAGCGTGAAGGGATCACGGCGGCAGGGGCCGCGGCGTCCGCGGCATCGACGGCGTCCATTGCGTCGCAGATCGCGCCCGGCGTGGTCAGCCAGACCTCGCCATGCGAGCGCCGCGCCGCGATATGCGCCAGCGCCCGGCGCAGGTGCCGCAGCCGGTACGGCTGGCCCACCAGGTAGGGATGCAGCGCAATGCCCATTACCAGCGGCTGCGGGTGTTGCGGATCGTTGGCCTGCGCCAGCATCTCGTCGAACTGGTCGATGATCATGTCGGCAAAGGCGGCGCCGTCAAGGTGGCGCGCGATGATCATCGGGATGTCGTTCAACTCCTGCGGATAGGGAATCGACCACAGCCGGCCGCCGCGCGTGGCCATGCGCACCGGGCGGTCATCGTGCGCCCAGTTCAGCGTGTAGCGATAGCCGGTCTCGGCCAGCAGGTCCGGCGTCACCATCGTCTCCGAGATCCACGGCGACAGCCAGCCGCCGGGCGCCCGCCCGCTATGTGCGGCGATGCGCTCCCGGCAGTGCACCAGCAGTGCCCGCTCGCCCGCCTCGTCGAACTCGCTCTGGCGATGGGCGTTGGTGTGGCCATGGCCGATCAGCTCGTCGCCGCGTGCCAGGCAGGCGTCCAGCACTTCGGGGCAATGGTCGTACAGCGCGGTGTTCAGCAGCACGCCGGCCGGCATCTCCAGCCGGTCGAACAGTTCCAGGCAGCGCCACACGCCCACCCGGTTGCCGTACTCGCGCCAGCTGTAGTTGAGCACGTCCGGCTGCGGCGAGACCGGCCCGAGGTTGGCGCCCAGCCCCTCGCCAAAGGCGAAGTGCTCGATATTGAAGCCGAGGTAGACCGCCAGCCGCGCGCCATTGGGCCAGCGGAACGGATCGGCGTCGGTAATCGGCCGGTACGGAAAGCGGCCATGGTCGCGCAGCGGGCCGAAGGTGGGAAGCCCGGCGGCGGCCTGCGTGGCCGCCAGCGGACTCGGGTTTTGCGTCATGGAGGGATGCCTCTCATCAAATGTGCCCCGCTTTGGCCCATCGCGCACCGGATTCGTGCACCATGAACCATGGCGGATCGTATGCAGCCAGGTTTGCAGATCGTTCGCAAAATGTGGGCCAGATCGTCTGCATCTTGACGGGTCAATCGCTCCAGGATCATTTTCGGTTTTGTCGACGGATTGGCACGGCTCTTGCGAGCCAGGTGGTTCGAAGCACCCATCCACCCTCGACCCGCCCATCCGGAGAACTGCCATGTTTCGTCCCCAACGCCGCGCCCTCCTCGCGACCGCCGCCGCTGCCTGCGTCATGACGGCGCTGCCCGCCCATGCCGCCGACACCATCAAGATTGGCCTGATCACGGCGTTGTCCGGCCAGTCGGCCCGCGCCGGCGAGTCGCTGACGCGCGGCATGACCGTCGCCATCGACGAGATCAATGCCAAGGGCGGCCTGCTGGGCGGCCGCAAGCTGGAACTGGTGCGCCGCGACGACGAGGGCAACCCGGCCAAGGGCGTGCTGGCCGCACGCGAGCTGATCTACAAGGAAAAGGTGGCCGTGCTGTTCGGCGGGCTCGACACGCCGGTGTCGATGGCCATCGTGCCGATCGCCAACCAGGAGAAGGTGCCGTTCATGGGCCCGTGGGCCGCCGGCACGCCGATCACGCGCAACGGCGCCAATCCGAACTTCGCCTTCCGCGTGTCCGCCGTGGACGAGGTGGTGGACAAGGCGATGCTCCAGTACGCCCAGAAGACCTTCAACGCCACCAAGCCCGGCCTGATCCTGGTGAACAACCCGTGGGGCGAGTCGAACGAAAAGGGCATCGTCGCCGCGATGGCCGCCAAGGGTGGCAAGCCGGTGGGCGTGGAGAAGTTCGAGGCCAATGACGTGGACGTGGTGCCCCAATTGGGCCGCCTGAAGGCCGCCGGCGCCGACGTGCTGCTGATGGTGGGCAACGTTGGCCCGTCCGCGCAGGTGGTGAAGTCGCTGGACCGTATGGGCTGGAAGGTGCCGGTGGTCTCCCACTGGGGCCCGGCCGGCGGCCGCTTCACCGAACTGGCTGGCCCGAACGCCAAGAACGTCCATTTCGTGCAGACGTACAGCTTCTTCGGCGCGCAGACCCCGGTCAGCACGCGCGTGGTGAGCGACCTCAAGGCCAAGTACAGCGACATCAAGGGCCCGGACGACATCACCCCGGCCGTGGGCGTGGCCAACGCCTACGACGCCACGCAGCTGGCCGCCCTGGCGATCGCCAAGGCCGGCAGCACCAAGGGCGATGCCATTCGCGAAGGCTTCTACAAGATCGACCGCTACGAAGGCCTGATCAAGACCTACGTGAAGCCGTTCTCGCCGACCACGCATGACGCCCTGAGCGAAAACGACTACGTCTGGGCGCAGTTCATCGACAACCGCATCGTGCCGGTGGCGAAGTAAGCCGTTAGCAGCAACCGATGGTTTGCTCCCCGCTCCCGCGCGGCTGCGGGGAGCAGAACGAATACAAGGATTCACCATGCTTTGGATCTCCGCCCTCATCAGCGGGCTCGGCCTGGGCAGCATGTATGGCCTGATGGCCCTGGGCTTCCACATCACCTACGCGGTGTCCGCCACCGTCAACTTCGCGCAGGGCAGTTCGATGATGCTGGGAGCAGTGCTGACGTACAGCTTCGCGCAGACACTCGGCTGGCCGATGCCGCTCGCCATCGTGCTGGCGCTCGGCCTGTGCGCACTCTACGGGCTGGCCGTGGAATTCCTGGCCGTGCGTCCGTTCGCGAGCCGGGGCTCCAACGCGTGGCTGATGGCCACCGTCGCGCTCGGCATCGTGCTCGATAACGTGGTGATGCTCGCCTTCGGCACCGAGCCGCGCAGCCTGCCCTCCCCGCTCGCGGCACAGTCCGTGCAGCTGGGCGATACCGGCGTCGGCGTCTATCCGCTGCAACTGGTGATTCCCGTGGTCGGCCTCGCGCTGGCGGCCGTGCTGCACTACGTGCTGCGCCGCTCACGCTGGGGCGTGGCGATGCTGGCCGTGGTGCAGAACCGCGACGCCGCGCGCCTGATGGGCATTCCCATCCGCCGCACCATCGCCGGCGCGTTCGCCATTTCCACGCTGCTGGCCGGCATTGCCGGCGTGCTGATCGCGCCGCTGTTCAACGTGCAGGCGGACATGGGCACCGTGTTCGGCCTGAAAGCCTTCGCCGTGGCCATTCTTGGCGGGCTCTCCAGTGCCTGGGGCGTGATGATTGCCGGGCTGATCTTCGGCGTGGCCGAGGCGCTCATCACCGCATCGCTGGGCTCCAGCTACACCCAGATCATCACGTTCGCGCTGGTGATCGCGCTGCTGGCCCTGCGGCCGGACGGCCTGTTCGGACGCGCGGAGGTACGCAAGGTATGAACGATTCGATGGTTTCCTCCAATCCGCCCGCTTCGCCCGCGCCGCTGGCCCGGCCGGCGCGCGCCGCCGCCCCGCTGCTCGGGCTGGGCACGCCGCTCCAGATCCTCGCCATGCTGGCCGTGCTGCTGGCCGCCGCCGGGCTTGTGCTGTCGCTCAACGGCTATTTCGTCTTCGTGATTGCCGGCGTGGCGATGCTGGCGATCTGCGGCGTGGGCCTGAACCTGCTGCTCGGGCTGACCGGGCAGGTGTCGTTCGGCCATGTCGGCTTCTATGCCATCGGCGCCTATACGGTCGCCATCCTGACCGGCCAGGCCGGCTGGAGCTTCTGGGCCGCGTGGCCGGTGGGCGCGCTGATCGCCGCGCTGCTGGGCGGCCTGCTGGCCCTGCCCGCGCTGCGCGTGAAGGGCCCCGGCCTGGCGATGGTCACCATTGCCTTCGGCTTTATCGTCGAACACGGCGCCGTGGAGTGGCGCGCGCTGACCGGCGGGCAGAACGGGCTGATGGGCATCGCGCAACCGTCGCTGCCCGGCGTGGAAGGCGGCGAACGCGCGCTGGCGCTGATCGCGCTGGCGGTGCTGGGCGTGGCGCTGGCCGCCTATGCCCGCATCGCGCGCGGCAGCTGGGGCGCGGCGATGCGTGCGGTGCGTGACAGCGAAACCGCCGCGGCGTCCATCGGCGTCAATCCGCTAGTGGTCAAGACCGTGGGCTTCGCGTTCTCCGCCGCCCTGGCGGGGCTGGCTGGCGGGCTGTTCGCGCCGTTGCAGGGCATGGTCACGCCGGGGATGTTCTCGTTCCTGCAATCGATCCTGTTCGTGCTGGTGGTGATGATTGGCGGAGCGGGCACGGTAGCCGGCCCCGTGGCGGGCGCCGTGGTCGTCGGGCTGCTGCCCGAGCTGCTGTCCAGCCTCGAAAACCTGCGCCTGCTCTGCTTCGGCATGCTGTTGCTGGTGGTGCTCTGGGTGGCGCCCACGGGCATGGTGGGCGTGGTGACGGACCTGCTGCGCCGCCTGCGACCGGCCCGCGCTGCGGCCGCCCACGCGGCGGCGCATGGCGCGCAGTTGCCGGTGCGGCCGGCAGAAACGCGGCGCGGGCTGTCGGCGCTCGGCCTGTCGATGGTGTTCGGCGGCGTGCGCGCGGTCGATAACCTGTCCTTTGACCTGCCGCCAGGTCAGGTGACGAGCCTGATCGGCCCCAATGGTGCCGGCAAGTCCACCGTGCTGAACATGCTGTCCGGCTACTACCGTCCGCGCGAGGGCGGGCGCCAGCTTGGCACGGCGCCGCTGCCGGCGCGCGGCGCCTGCGACAGCGCGCGGCAAGGCATCGCCCGCACCTACCAGACCACGCAGCTGTTCGCCGGCATGAGCGCCACCGACAACGTAGCCATCGCACTGACAAAGGGCCGCCTCGGCACGCTGCTCGGCATCGCCGGCTTCACCGCGCCCGCCGTGCGCGAGGAAGCCCGCGCGCTGCTGGCTGCCTGCGGCTACACCGGCGACCCGGACGCCAGCGCCGCCGACCTGGCCCACGTGGATCGCCGCCTGGTGGAGATCGCCCGCGCGCTGGCCACGCGGCCCGCCGTGCTGCTGCTGGACGAACCTGCGGCCGGCCTCTCGCGCGAGGACAAGGCCACGCTGGGCCGCCTGCTGCGCAAGATCGCCGACAGCGGCGTGGCCGTGGGTCTGGTCGAGCACGACATGTCGCTCGTGATGGATGTTTCCGATGGCATCGTCGTGATCGATGCCGGCCAGCGCCTGGCCGTGGGCACGCCCGAGGCAATCCGCACCGATCCTGCCGTGCGCCGCGCCTATCTGGGCGACGCCGCCAACGCGCCGGCCCGCAAACCCTCGGCCAGCCAGCCGGTTGGCGGCGCGCCGCTGCCGGAGGTGCTCGGCGTGAGCGCGTTGCGCGCCGGCTATGGCGCCGCGCCGGTCCTGCACGATGTGGACCTGCAGGTGCGCGAGGGCGAGATGGTTGCGCTGCTCGGCGCCAACGGGGCCGGCAAGTCCACACTGATGCGCGCGCTGGCGGGCCTGCATCGCCCGGTGCAGGGCGGCATCACGTTCGACGGGACCGATCTCGCCCGGCTGGACGCCGCACGCATCGCCGCGATGGGCGTGGTACTCGTGCCGGAAGGCCGGCAGGTGTTCCCGGAGCTGTCCGTGCTCGACAACCTCCGCCTGGGCGCCTTCCCCTCCGGCCCGCTGCCGCGCGCCGAGATGATGCGCCGCGTGGAATCGATGTTCGCGCGCTTCCCGCGCCTGCGCGAGCGTCAGCACCAGCGCGCCGGCCTGCTCTCCGGCGGCGAGCAGCAGATGCTGGCCGTGGCGCGCGGGTTGATGTCCCAACCGACCGTACTGCTGCTGGACGAACCGTCCCTCGGCCTCGCGCCGAAGGTCATCGACGAACTGTTTGCCTCGCTGGACACGCTGCGCGAGGCGTCCATCACCATCCTGCTGGTCGACCAGATGGCCGCGCTCGCGCTGTCGCTGGCCGACCGCGCCTATGTGCTCGAGGAAGGCCGCGTGGTGGCCAGCGGCCCGGCCGACGCACTCGCGCGCGACCCGGCGCTGGTGCAGGCCTATCTGGGAGGACATTGAACCTGCGATGACACCATCCCTCCACACTTCCGCCCTCGCCCCGACCCTCGCCCAATCCCGCGCGGGCATGGTCACCAGCCCGCACGCGCTCGCCAGCGAGGCCGGGATCGAAATCCTGCGCGATGGCGGCACCGCCATCGAAGCCGCCATCGCGATCGGCGCCACGCTGGCCGTCACCTATCCGCATTTCACCGGGCTGGGCGGCGATGCCTTCTGGCTCATGAGCGACCGCGCCGGCAACGTGCGCACGCTGTCCGGCATCGGCCAGGCCGCGCAGACACTGCCAGCCTTCGGTGAATCGATTCCAACGCGCGGCCCGGGTGCCACGCTGACCACCGCCGCCACGGTCGATACCTGGGACCGCGCCTACGCCATCAGCCGCGACGTCTGGGGCGGCCGCCAGGACTGGTCCGCACTGTTCCGCCGCGCCATCGCCTACGCGCACGAGGGCTTCCCGGTCACGCCGTCGCAACATTTCTGGCAGACCTTCCGGGCCGATGAACTGGGCGGCTGGCCCGGCTTCGCGCAGACCTTCATGCCCGACGGCGCGATTCCGGCCATCGGCACAACCCTGCGCCAGCCGGCGCTGGGCCGCAGCCTGGAACGCATCGCCAACCATGGCGCGCGCGAGTTCTATGAAGGCGAGCTGGCCGAGCGCATCGTCGCCGGCCTGCGCGCCGTGGGCTCGCCGTTGCGCTTGGCGGACCTGGCGCGCACTGCCGCGCGCGACGCGCTGCCGCTGCGCGTGCCCTATCGCGGCGGCGAACTGCTGAGCCTGCCGCCGCCCACGCAGGGCGTGACCACGCTGCAGATCCTCGGCATCCTCGACCGCTTTGACCTCGCCGGCATCGCCGAGGGCAGCGCGGACTATTACCACCTGCTGGTGGAAGCCGTGAAGGAGGCGTTCATCGAGCGCAACCGCTACGTGGCCGACCCCGAGTTCGTCGATGTGCCGACCGAGGCGATGCTCTCCCCCGCCCGCCTGGACGCCATGGCCGCCCGCATCGACCCGGCCCGCGCGCTCGACTGGCCGCACATCTACCAGCACGGCGACACCGTCTTCCTGAGCGCGGTGGACCGCGAGGGCCGCTGCGTGAGCGTGCTCCAGACCGTGTATTTCGACTGGGGTAGCGGCGTGATGGCCGGCGATACCGGCATCCTGTGGCACAACCGGGGCGCGGCGTTCAGTGTCGATCCGACCCATCACAACGCGATTCAACCGGGCAAGCGCCCGTTCCATACGCTGAATCCGGGCATGTATCTCAAGGACGGAAAGCCGCGCCTGCTGTACGGCACGCAGGGCGCCGACGGCCAGCCGCAGACGCTGTCGGCGGTGCTCACCCGGCTGATCGACTACGGCATGGACCCGCTCACGGCGCTGGCACGGCCCCGCTTCCTGCTCGGCCGCACTTTCTCCGACGCCGGCGACAGCCTGAAGCTGGAAGCGGATGCCGGCACGGATGTAATCGCGGCCCTGGCACGCCGTGGCCATGAAGTGAGCGTCATTTCGCCGCAGAGCCCGCTCGCCGGACATCCGGGCGTCATCGCCATCGGCGAAGATGGCGCGCTGGCCGGCGCGCACGACCCGCGCAGCGACGGCGTGGCGATGGGGGTGTAACAGGGCACGGCGGGGACGTAGCGGTTTTGTATCGGCGAGGAACCCGCCCCGGTGGGCCTCGTCAAAGCAATGACTGTCGCCATGGCTGTCGGCTCGCGATCACGATGCGTTGCAGCGTGAATGCCAGGCCGCGATAGTCCACAATCCATCACGGAGGCCGCCACTGCCAAGCGGCCCCCGCGTCCCCAGCAACCGCTCCCCTCTCGCCAAGGAGAACACCGTGCTGAGCCCACACGAACTGGCCACGCTGATGCTGATCGGCAACGGCCCCCATACCCGCTCCGATACGGCGGACGCACGCGAGATCGATCCCGTCGACCTCGATGCACTCGTCGCCCGCGAACTTGTCACCCTGCAAGCCGAACAAGGCCGACGGCCTTGCCCGCAAATCACTGCCCATGGCCGCTCGATGCTGAAAGCCGTCGGCCGGGAATGCTGAACCCTTCGCACTGAGCGGACCGCTGACTGCCGGCGGCATCAATGGGATGCCGCCGGCCGATAGCCATCGGAGACCCTTATCGCCGGCTGGCAATCCGACATCCCCGCGCGCCTCGACCGCCTGCCCTGGTCCGCCTGGCACTGGCGCGTGGCCCTCGCCCTCGGCATTGCCTGGGTGCTCGACGGGCTGGAGGTCACCCTCGTCGGCTCCGTAGGCGCCGTGCTGGAGCGGCCCGACACGCTCGGGCTCTCCGCCTCGCAGGTCGGCTGGACGGGCTCCCTCTATATATTAGGGGCCGTCATCGGCGCGCTGGTTTTCGGCCGCATGGCCGACCGCCTGGGCCGCAAGCGGCTGTTCCTCGCCACGCTGTTCGTCTACATGACGGCCACGCTGCTGACGGCGTTCTCGCCGAATTTCGCGTTCTTCGCGCTGTGCCGCTTCCTGACCGGGCTCGGCATCGGCGGCGAGTACGCGGCCATCAATTCCGCCATCGACGAACTGATTCCGGCGCGCGTGCGGGGGCGCGTCAACCTTGCCATCAACGGCAGCTTCTGGCTTGGCGCGGCGCTGGGCGCGGGGCTGAGCCTGGTGGTGCTCGATCCGCGCGTGCTCGGCCCGGTCTGGGGCTGGCGCGCCTGCTTCGCGCTCGGCGCGGTGCTGGCGGTGGCCATCGTCCTGATCCGGCGCCATGTGCCCGAAAGCCCGCGCTGGCTGGCCACGCACGGCCACCGCGCGGAGGCGGAGCGCGTTATCGCCGGCATCGAGGCCGAGGTGGCCGCGCGCCACGGCCCGCTGCCGCCGGCAGACCCCGGTGCGCATGTGGCCTACGCGGGCCGGCCCGTGCCCACCGTGCGCGAGATCGTGGGGCTGCTGGTGCGGCGCTACCGCTCGCGCAGCGTGGTGACCCTGATGCTGATGGTGGCGCAGGCGTTCTTCTATAACGCCATCTTCTTCACCTACGCGCTGGTGCTCACGCGCTTCTACGGCGTGGCGGAGGAACGCGTGGCACTCTATATCTTCCCGTTCGCCATCGGCAATGCGCTCGGCCCGCTGATCCTGGGGCCGCTGTTCGACCGCGTGGGCCGACGCAAGATGATCGCGCTGACCTATGTGCTCTCTGGCATCGGCCTGGCCGCCACGGGCTGGGCGTTCATGGAGGGCTGGCTCGATGCGCGCGCGCAGGCGCTGTGCTGGTCGGCGGTGTTCTTCCTGGCCTCGGCGGCGGCCAGCTCGGCCTACCTGACGGCAAGCGAGGTCTTTCCGCTGGAGATGCGCGCGCTGGCCATCTCCGTGTTCTACGCGGTGGGCACCGGCACGGGCGGCTTTATCGCCCCGGTGCTGTTCGGCATGCTGATCGAGACCGGCAGCCGGGGCGCGGTGGCTGTGGGCTACGCCATTGGCGCGGCGCTGGTGATCGTGGCAGGGCTGCTGGCGCTGCGGTTCGGGGTGGATGCGGAACGTCGGCCGCTGGAGCACATTGCCCCGCCGCTGGGCTCGGACGCGGATATTATGTCAATTCATAATAAAGATCGATAAATTATGAAATAGCATAATTTTTTGGCGACTGCTATGCTATGGCATAACGTCACCTTTGGTTCGACCCATGTCCTCCTTCGCCGCCCAACTGGGCCAGCTTCGCAAGGCGCGCGGCCTCTCGCTCGGCGCTGTCGGCCGTCTGATCGGCATGGCGGCGCCCAACCTGTCGGTGGCCCTGAGCGGCAAGCAGGATGTGCGCGCCTCGACACTTGAGGCCATCGCCACGGCCCTCGACGCGGAATGGGTCCTCGTGCCGCGCGAGCATCTGGCCGAAGTCCAGCGCACCGTGAGCGGCAAGGCCACCGGCCCGGACCGCGCCGCGCCCACCTCGGTGGACCTGCTGCTCGGAGACGCCGATGTCTGATGGCCTGCGCCCCCGCTATCTCACCGTCCACCTGCACAACGTGCTGTGCGGCTACCTTTGCGAGGCCGGCCGCACCACGCGCTTCGTACCGAGCGAAGCCTTCCGGGGCGATGCCGGACGGCCGACGCTGAGCCTCTCCCTGACCATTCCGGGCAACGAGGCGCTCACCGCCACGATCCTCGCCAACCCATTCCATCCGGCGCTCTACAACACCCATGGCGAGCTGCCGCCCTACTTTGCCGGCCTGCTGCCCGAAGGCGAACTGCGCCGGCGGCTGGAAGCCACGCGGCACCATCCGGACGACCGCGACGACTTCGGCGTGCTGGCCGCAGCTGGCGAAGACCTGCCCGGCGCGCTGATCGTCCGCCCGGCGGACATCGACGCCCTGCCTGAAACCGTGCGCACCGTGGGCGTGACCGGCGGCGCGGACAACCTGGAAATCGCCGTGGTGGAAGGCGCCACCGAGGGCGCGGCATCGGTGTCGGGCGTGCAGAACAAGCTCGCGCTGTCCACCGCCCACGCCGGCAAGCGTTACACCATGCCCACGCACGGGCGGCTGTCGGACCTGATCGCCAAGCTGCCGGCCCGCAACGACGACAGCCAGATCTTTAACGAATATGTGTCGATGCAGCTCGCGCAGGCGGCCGGCGTGGCCGTGGCGCCGTGCAAGCCGCAGCCGCTGGCGACCATCGACGTACCCGGGCTGGCCGAGGCGCTCGGCGCCGACCTGCACTTCCTGGCCGTGGACCGCTTCGACCGCGAACCCGGTGGCCGCGTGCATGCGGAAGACGGCTGCCAGGTGCTGACACGCATGCCTTCGCGCAAGTACGCCGGCAACGACGCCTACGTGGCCATCGTCCGGCTGCTGGAGCGGCTCAGCGTGCGCGGCATCGAGGACGTGCGGCAGTTCTTCATGCGGCAGGCCGTAAACACGCTGATCGGCAACAGCGACGCCCATCTCAAGAACTTCTCTTTTCTGTATCGGAACGGGACCATGCCCGAGCTGTCGCCCGCCTATGACATCGTCAGCGTGGCGGCGCTGTCCGGCTTTGCGGCGTTTGGCCAGAACGTGGCCATCGACGGCCTGCAGCGCAAGCAAACCCTGGAGACCTACCGCGATTTCGCACGCGAGGCGAAGATCGCCGAGCGCATCGCCCTGGCCGCCGTGAAAGACGCCGTCACCCTGGCCCGCGAGCGCTGGCCGGCGCTGCTCGACACCCTGCCCACGCCCCCGGCCATGCGCACCGTGGTGCTGGAGCGGCTGGAGACCCTGCCGCTGGCACGGCTTGCGCGGCGATGACCGGGCGGCGATGACACCAATGCGACGCCTTGCATTTTGAGAAGCGTCGCATGTTTTTCTTCTGGCAAGCGATCGAAAATTCCGGCATCGGGCGTGGCTGTCGCGCCTGTGCCAGCCACGCGCAAAATGATACGGCGTGCTGGGCCACCCTGTTTCAGGAAAGGAGTTCCGATCATGCCACGCAATATGAACCCTGCTCCGGGCGAGCCGGCCATCCCTGCCATCCCGCCGCTTTGCGCCGGCGCCGCGGCGGGTGACGGCGCCATCGATGAGTTTCGGGCCAGCGTGTCATGATCGGACTGGACGCCAACGTACTGATCCGGTACTTCGCAAAAGACGACCCGGTGCAGACGCCCAAGTCCATCGCCCTGATCCATTCGCTCTCGCCACAGCGGCCGGGTTATGTCCCGCTGGTCGCGCTGGCGGAGACTGCGTGGGTCATGGCGCGCTCCTATGCGGTCCGGCGGGTGGTCCTCGCGCGTATCGTCAGTACGATGATCGACAGCGAGGACCCGGTGCCGGAGTCTGCGGAGGCCGTGGCAACGGCCCTGCGGCTGTTCCAGATCACGACGATTGGCTTTTCCGACTGCCTGATCGTTCGTTCAGGGCAGGCCGCCCGGTGAGACGACGTGGCTACCTTCGACCGGGCCGCAGCCCGGCAGGGATGGATGGCGTGAGTCGACTGACCGCCCCCGCCCTAGCTCAACCCATCCAGCACCAGATGCTGCCCGTGGATCGATTGCGCACCCTCGGACGCCAGGAACGCCACCGCACGCGCGGCCGCGCCGGTGGACACCCAGTGCGTGTGCTCCGCCGCCGGCATGGCGTTGCGGTTGGCCGGCGTGTCCAGAATGCCCGGGGCGATGCTGTTGACGTTGATGCCTGCCGCGCGCACCTCGCGGGAGAGGCTTTCCACCAGCCTCTGCAGGGCGCTCTTCGACGCACTGTAGGCGCCCATCGTGGCCGCGCCGGCCGTGGCGCCGCGCGCAGAGACGGCCACGACCTTGCCGCTGCGCTGGAACATCATCGCCGGAATGAAATGCCCGGTCACGGCGACGAAGGACCACGCGTTCAGGTCCATCATCCGCAGCCAGGACTCCCGGCTCAGCGCGTGGGTGGGCTCGCCCATCTCGAAGCCGCCGGCCACGTGGACCAGCACGTCGACCGCACCGAATGCATCGAGGATGGCCCCCGCCACGGGCGCCATGGCGGTGTCGGACGTGACATCGGCCGCGTGGAGCAGCATGCCGCCGTGCCCGGGCTCCGGATGGGCGAACACGGTTTGCAGGTGTTGCAGGTCGCGGTCGATCAGGGCCAGCCGCGCGCCCTCGGCGGCAAAACGGCTGGCCACGGCGCGGCCCAGCGCCCCGGCGGCGCCAGTGATCACGACATGACGGGGAGGTGCGGTCGCATCCATCGATGGCTCCATGAAAGTTGCCCTTCCACCATAGAACCCGCGCGGCTGGACCGCCAAATGTTGCCGCGCGCAAAACTGTACAGCGCCGGCCGCGCCCATCTGTGCATGGCGGGCCACAGCGGGCTCGGGCATGATGCGGCTCCGGCCGTGCCGGCGGGCGTCGCACCTCGCAACTCGCACCTCGCAACTCGCACGGCGCCCGGCAATCCACCGTTCCAGGACCCGAATTGCCCCTTACCCGCCTCAAACAAAGTCAGACACTGCTGGCCGTGCTGGCCCTGATCGGCTCCATGGCCTCGCTGTGCGTGGGTACGTCGTTCGCCAAAAGCCTGTTCGGCGTTCTGGGCGCCCAGGGCACCACGGCGCTGCGCGTGGGGTTCTCGGCGCTGATCCTGCTCTGCGTCTGGCGACCGTGGCGCTTTCCGCTCACGCGCGCCAATGCCCGCGCCATCGCCCTGTATGGTGCCGCGCTGGGCGCCACGAACCTGCTGTTCTATATGTCCCTGCGCACGGTGCCGCTGGGGCTGGCCATCGCCATCGAGTTCACCGGACCGCTGACCGTGGCGGTCCTCTCCTCGCGCCGGGCCATCGACTTTCTCTGGATCGGTTGTGCCGTGACCGGCCTGCTGTTGCTGCTGCCCCTGGGGGCGTCCACGGCTCACCTGGACCCGGTGGGCATCGGCTATGCGCTCGCGGCCGGGGTGGGCTGGGCGCTCTATATCGTGTTCGGGCAGATGGCGGGCAATGCGCATGGCGGCCAGGCCACGTCGCTGGGGTTGACCATGGCCGCGCTGGTGACGCTGCCGTTCGGGCTGGCCCATGCGGGGACGACAATGTTCAGCCCGTCGCTGCTGCTGGCCGGGCTGGCGGTGGGGCTGCTGTCGAGTGCAATTCCCTATTCGCTGGAGATGGTGGCGCTGAAACGCCTGCCGCGCCGCACCTTCGGCATCCTGCTCAGCATGGAGCCGGCCATGGGTGCGCTGGCCGGGCTGGCATTCCTCCATGAGCAGCTCATGCCGATTCAGTGGGTGGCGATTGCCGCCATCATCGTGGCGTCGGTCGGCTGTACGGCAACTTCCCGGCGCCCGGCGCCGGCCTGACACCTGACACCTGACACCTGACTCAGTTAGCGGCAAACCAGTCGCGCGGGAGCCATTCGGCAGAGGGGGCCGAGGGGGCCAGGGCCTTGCGCGGTTCGGCCAGCGTCAGGCTCACTTCGTGGAGCAGGCTGTCCTCGGGGTTGCGCCGCGTGGCAAAGCCGCAATCACGCATGATGGCCAGCATGCGGCGGTTTTCGCTGAGCACGTCGCCACGCATGCCGCGCAGGCTGGCGGCGCGGGCCAGTTGCTGGAGCCGCTGGATCAGGCGCCGGCCCAGGCCCTGGCCCTGCCAGTTGTCCGCCACCACCACGGCCAGTTCGGCAAGCCCCTCGTCGTTCACCACGTATTCGGCATTGGCGACGATGACCTCGCCAAAGGTGACCACCAGCGCCACATCGCGGTCCTGGCGACGGCTCACAAACCGAGCAAGCGTCTCGTTGGCCACCGGGCCACCGGTCAGGAAGCGGAAATAGCGGCTTTCGCGCGACAGACCATCCACAAAGGTCCGCAGGCGCCCATGATCGGACACCCGGGCGGCGCGCAATGTCACCCGCGCACCGCCCCGCACGGTCCAGCTTTCTTCACTGATTGTCGCTTGCGCGTCGCGCTGCTCGTTCATCCACTTCATGACGCGCTCCTGACTACGTTTTATGTAGCCAGGAGTATAGGCGATACCCTGACTTTTGCAAACGTAGTTAGGATGCTATGCTGGATTCACCATGACCGAGCCCACCCAAGTCACCCTTCCGCCATGCTCCATCGCCGCCACCCTGTCCCTGATCGGCGAAAAGTGGACGATGCTTATCTTGCGCGATGTGTTTTCCGGGGTGCGGCGGTTCGACGATTTCCTCCAGCGCCTGCAGTGCTCGCCGGCCGTGCTCTCCGCACGGCTCAAGACACTGACCGAAGCCGGCTTGCTGCGCCGGGTCAGCTATAAGGAACCGGGCGAGCGGGAGCGGTTCCAGTACCACCCGACGCGCGCCGCCGTGGACCTGCTGCCGGTGCTGGTCGGCCTGATGCAATGGGGCGACGATCACCTCGCGCCCAGTGGCCAGGGTCCGGCCGAAGTCCGTTCGAAGACCTCCGGGCTCAGGGTGCGCGCCGCCTTGATCGACGAATCCGGCGCGCAAGTCCTGCCGAACGACATGCAGTTGCTGTCCGCCTACCGCGTCACGCCAGACGGCAGCAGCAAGGGCTGACCCGCCCGCCCCCCTCCCGGGTGCGCCCTCCCCGCGCGCACCGTGCGGAATCATTGCACTGCACCATCCCCGTGCCCACGCCCCATGCTGGCGCCGCACCATGATGCATAAACGTGCATTACACGCCGCTTTTCGTCCGAAAACCGGCTTTCCACACGCCTGATACGCCCCATCACCGGCTGGCACACCGCTTGCGATAGTAAGCACGGGCCGGTCAACGGCGACCTGCCCACCCCACATCAAACGCTGGCTATCTCATGTAGCCACGCGTCAGGACAACGGCGTCCCCAGAACTGGCCTTTGCCAGCCTCTCGGGACGCCTTTTGTTTTTGGAGCACAAGCATGAACGGTAAAGCCACCCGGATCGACCTGCTGAGTCTCAAGACCCCGCAGATGCGCGCCTTCCACCTGACGTGGATGGCGTTCTTCGTCTGCTTCTTCGCGTGGTTTGCCTGCGCACCGCTGATGCCGGTGCTCAAGGGCGAGTTCGGCCTCACACCGGGCCAGATCGCCAACATCAATATCGCCGCCGTGGCGGTGACGATCATCGTCCGCCTGATCATCGGCCCAATGTGTGACCGCTTTGGCCCGCGCAAGACCTACACCGGCCTGCTGGCCATTGGCGCGCTGCCCGTGCTCGGCGTGGCGCTGGCGCAGAACTACGAGACCTTCCTGTTCTTCCGCCTGCTGATTGGCGCGGTGGGGGCGAGCTTCGTCATCACGCAGTACCACACCTCGGTGATGTTCGCGCCGAACGTGGTGGGCACGGCCAACGCGGCGTCGGCCGGCTGGGGCAATGCCGGCGGCGGTGCGGCGCAGGCGGCCATGCCGCTGCTGCTGGGCGCGATCCTGATGATTGGCGTGGACCATGCACTCGGCTGGCGCCTGGCGCTGGTGGTGCCCGGCGTGCTGATGCTGATCATGGCCGTCGTGTACTGGAAGTTCACGCAGGACTGCCCGGAAGGTAACTACTCGGACCTGCGCGCCCGCGGCGTGGCGGTAAGCGGTGCCAAAGGTGGAAATGGTGGAAAGGGCGGCGGCGGCTGGGCCAGCTTCAAGGCGGCCAGCGCCAACTACCGCGTCTGGCTGCTGTTCATCACCTACGGTGCCTGCTTCGGCGTGGAGATCTTCATCCACAACGTGGCCGCCACCTTCTACGTGGACCACTTCGGCCTGTCGCTGTCCGCCGCCGGCATGGCTGCGGCGAGCTTCGGCCTGTTGGCGCTGTTCGCCCGGGCGCTGGGCGGCTATGTGTCGGACCGCTTCGCCCGCCGCCGTGGCCTGGACGCCCGCTCGATGGTGCTGTTCGTCTTCATCCTCGGCGAAGGGCTGGGCCTGCTGTGGTTCGCGCAGGCGTCCAGCGTCACGCTGGCCGTGGTGGCGATGCTGATCTTCGGCCTGTTCACCCACATGGCCTGCGGCGCCACCTACGCGCTGGTGCCGTTCATCGACCGTAAGGCGCTGGGCGGCGTGGCCGGCATTATCGGCGCCGGCGGCAACGTGGGCGCGGTGGCGGCCGGCTTCCTGATGAAGGGCCTGGGCGACCTGCAACAGACTCTGACCTACCTCGGCGTGGCCGCCACGATCGCCGCCGTGTGCGCCATCGCCGTGCGCTTCAGCGCCGAGCACAAGGCCCAGGAGCAGGCCCTGTACGACAGCGCGCTGGCCAACTGAATTCGCATACGAAGAACCCCGGACAAGGAAAGCATCATGAAAATCATCATCGTCGGGCACGGCATGGTCGGCCACAAGTTCCTGGAATGCCTGGCGGACGCCGGCGCGCAGGACCTCGAAGTGACGGTGCTGTGCGAGGAGCCGCGCCCCGCGTACGACCGCGTCCACCTCTCCGAATTCTTCGCGGGCAAGTCCGCGGAAGACCTCTCGCTGGTGCCGGCCGGCTTCTTCGAGCAGCACAACAACATGCTGCTGCGCCTGAACGCCAGGGCCACGGCCATCGACACCGCCGCGAAGACCGTCACCACCTCCACCGGCGAGACGCTGGCCTACGACAAGCTGGTGCTGGCCACCGGCTCCTACCCCTTCGTGCCGCCGCTGCCGGGCAAGGACCGCAAGGACACCTTCGTCTATCGCACCATCGAAGACCTGGAAGCGATGCGCGAATGCGGCAACCGGGCCAAGACCGGCGTGGTCATCGGCGGCGGCCTGCTCGGGCTGGAATGCGCCAAGGCGCTGCGCGACATGGGCCTGGAGACCCACGTGGTGGAGTTCGCCCCGCGCCTGATGGCCGTGCAGGTGGACGAAGGCGGCGGCCGCATGCTGCGCCAGAAGATCGAGGAGCTGGGCGTCAAGGCGCACACCGGCAAGAACACCAAGGAAATCGTCGATGGCGTGGACGGCACCCATCGCATGAATTTTGCCGACGGCACGCATCTGGACACCGACATGATCGTGTTCTCGGCCGGCATCCGCCCGCGTGACGAACTGGCGCGCGAGAGCGGCCTGGCCGTGGGCGAGCGCGGCGGCATCGCCGTGGACAACAACTGCCTGACCTCCGACCCGCACATCTACGCGATTGGCGAGTGCGCGCTGTGGCAGGGCAAGATCTACGGCCTGGTGGCCCCCGGCTACGACATGGCGCGCGTGGCCGCTCGCCACCTGCGCGGCGAGGCCGCCGAGTTCGGCGGCGCCGACATGAGCACCAAGCTCAAGCTGATGGGCGTGGACGTGGCCAGCATCGGCGACCCGCACGGCAACGTGCCGGGCAGCCGCTCGTACCAGTTCACCGACGAGCGCAAGCAGATCTACAAGAAGCTGGTGGTCTCCGACTGCGGCAAGTACCTGCTCGGCGGCGTGCTGGTGGGCGATGCCGAAGAATACGGCACGCTGCTCCAGATGATGCTGAACCGCATCGAGCTGCCCGAGTCGCCCGAATTCCTGATCCTGCCGTCCTCGGACGGCCAGGCCAAGCCGGCGCTGGGCGCCGACGCCCTGCCGGACACCGCCCAGATCTGCTCGTGCAACAACGTCAGCAAAGGTCAGATCTGCGCCGCCGTGGGCGATGGCGCCACCAGCATCGGCGCGCTGAAGACCTGCACCAAGGCCGGCACGGCGTGCGGCGGCTGCGTGCCGCTGGTCACGCAGATCATGAAGGCCGAGATGAAGAAGCAGGGCATGGCGGTCAACAACCATGTCTGCGAGCACTTCCCGTACTCCCGCCAGGAGCTGTACCACCTGGTGCGCGTGGGCAAGTTCAAGTCCTTCGAGGACCTGCTGGCCGCGCACGGCAAGGGCCTGGGCTGCGATATCTGCAAGCCCACCGTCGGCAACATCCTGGCCTCGTGCTGGAACGACTTCGTGCTCAAGGAAGAGCACGCCAGCCTGCAGGACTCCAACGACTACTTCCTGGCCAACATCCAGAAGGACGGCACCTATTCCGTGGTGCCGCGCATGCCGGGCGGCGAAGTGACGCCCGACGGCCTGATCGCCGTGGGCCAGGTGGCCAAGAAGTACGGCCTCTACACCAAGATCACCGGCGGCGCACGCGTGGACATGTTCGGCGCGCGGCTGGAACAGCTGCCGATGATCTGGGAGGAACTGATCGCGGCCGGCTTCGAGTCGGGCCATGCGTACGGCAAGTCGCTGCGCACGGTGAAATCCTGCGTGGGTTCCACGTGGTGCCGCTATGGCGTGGATGACTCCGTGGGCCTCGCCATCGAGATCGAGAACCGCTACAAGGGCCTGCGCGCGCCGCACAAGATCAAGTTTGGCGTGTCCGGCTGCACCCGCGAATGCGCCGAGGCGCAGGGCAAGGACGTGGGCATCATCGCCACGGAACGCGGCTGGAACCTCTACGTCTGCGGCAACGGCGGCATGAAACCCCGCCACGCCGAACTGCTGGCCGGCGACCTGGACCACGACACGCTGATCCGCTACATCGACCGCTTCCTGATGTTCTACATCCGCACGGCAGACCGCCTGCAACGCACCAGCACCTGGCGCGACAACCTCGAAGGTGGCCTGGACTACCTGAAGTCGGTGGTGATCGACGACAAGCTGGGCGTGGGCGCCGAACTCGAGGCCGAGATGCAGCACGTGGTGGATACCTACGAGGACGAGTGGAAGAAGGCCGTCACGGACCCCGAGACCCGCAAGCGCTTCCGCCACTTCGTCAACAGCGACCTGCGCGACGACAACCTCGTCTTCCTGGAGGAGCGCGGCCAGATCCGCCCGGCCACGCCCGAGGAACGGAACTTGCAGCGCTCCCGCCTGAGCCACATCCCCGTGGTTGCCGTGCCCGCAAAAGCAGCCTGATAAAAGGAGAACGTGATGCATCATTCCCATCATCCCGAAACCTGGACCGCGATTTGCACCTTGCGCGACATCGTGCCCAATACTGGTGTCTGCGCACTGGTGGATGGCCAGCAAGTGGCCGTGTTCCGCATCGGCCGGGGCGAGGAGGTCTTTGCCATCGACAATTTCGATCCGAACTCGCAGGCGGCGGTGCTCTCGCGCGGGCTGGTTGGCAGCCTGGGCGAGCGCGTGGTGGTGGCCTCGCCGATCTACAAGCATCACTTCGACCTGCGTACCGGCGAATGCCTGGAAGCCCCCGAGCACTCGGTGGCGGCCTACGCGGCCCGGGTCTACGACGGCAAGGTCTGGGTAGCCGCCAGCGAAGTCGCACGACAGGCCGAGGAAGAACTGGCGGCCTGAGCTGCTTTCCCGCTTCCCGCTTCCCGCATTGCCCCTCGCCCTCGCCCACGCCCAAGCCATTTGAGACGCTCCATGACGCCTACCGCCAACCCGCACGCCAAACCCCGACTGGTTGTCGTCGGCAACGGCATGGCCGGCATGCGCACGGTCGAGGAACTGCTGAAGCTGGCGCCGGACCTGTATGACATCACGGTGTTCGGCGCCGAGCCGCACGGCAACTACAACCGCATCCTGCTCTCGCCGGTGCTTGCCGGCGAGAAGACTGTCGACGACATCATGCTCAACACGCGCGAGTGGTACGCCGCGCATGGCATCGAGCTGCTGGCCGGCGACCCCGTGGTAGCCATCGACCGCCCCCGCCGCATGGTGCGCTCGGCCTCCGGCCGGGAGGTGCACTACGACCGCCTGCTGCTGGCCACGGGCTCCAAGCCGTTCATCCTGCCGGTGCCGGGCCATACGCTCGACGGGGTGATCGCCTTCCGCGACATCCAGGACGTGGAAACCATGCTCCACGCCGCGCGCAACCATCGCCACGCGGTGGTGATTGGCGGCGGCCTGCTCGGGCTCGAGGCCGCCAACGGGCTGCTGCGCCAGGGCATGGACGTCACCGTGGTGCATCTGGCCGACAGCCTGATGGAGCGCCAGCTCGACAAGCCCGCCGCCGCGCTGCTGAAGCTGGCACTGGAGCGCCGCGGCCTGCGCTTCCTGCTCGGCGCGCAGACCGCCGGCATTCTGGGCGATAGCCGCGTGACCGGCGTGCTGTTCAAGGACGGCAGCCAGATTCCGGCGGACCTGGTCGTGATGACTGCCGGCGTGCGGCCCAATATCGAACTGGCGGCCAGCGCCGGGCTGCGCTGCGAGCGCGCCATCGTCGTGGACGACACGCTCCAGACCTTCGACCCGCGCATCTACGCCGTGGGCGAGTGCGTGCAGCATCGCCAGGCCACCTTCGGGCTGGTGGCGCCGATCTGGGACCAGGCACGCGTCTGCGCGGCCCACCTGGCCGGCGCCGGGCATCGCCGCTACGTGCAGCAGGCCACAGCCACCAAACTCAAGGTCACCGGCGTGGACCTGTATTCGGCGGGCGATTTCATTGGTGCCGATGGCAGCGAGGATCTGGTCCTGCGCGACCCCCGGCGCGGCGTCTACAAGCGGCTGGTGCTGCAGGACGGCCGGCTCGTGGGGGCGGTGCTGGTTGGCGACGTGCAGGACGGCCCGTGGTACTTCGACCTGATCCAGAGCGGCAAGCCGGTGGGCGCCCTGCGCCAGCGCCTGCTGTTTGGCAAGACCCAGTGCGAGGCCCTGGCCGCCTGATTTGCTGCCTGATTTGCTGCCTGCATTGCCGGCTGACATCACCGAAAGAGAGACATTGCTGTGAACCTGTCCGATATTGCGGTGGTTTCCGCCACCCCCACCACCACAACCGCCACCACCTGCCCCTATTGCGGCGTGGGCTGCGGCGTGCGCGCCACCGTGCGCGCGGACGGCCAGGTCGAAGTCAGCGGCGACGCCGACCATGCCTCCAACTTCGGCCGGCTCTGCGTCAAGGGCTCCGCGCTTGGCGAAACCCTCGACCTGAACGGCCGCCTGCTGCACCCCCAACTGCGCGAGGCCGATGGCCAGTTGCGCCGCGTCTCCTGGGACGAGGCGCTCGACAAGGTGGCCAGGGGCTTCTCCGACATCGTCGCCGCGCACGGCCCGGACGCCGTGGCGCTCTACGTCTCGGGCCAGATCCTGACCGAGGACTACTACATCGCCAACAAGCTGATGAAGGGGTTCATCGGCACGGCCAATATCGACACCAACTCGCGGCTCTGCATGTCGTCCGCCGTAGCCGGGCACAAGCGCGCCTTCGGCGAAGACCTGGTGCCGTGCAGCTACGAGGACCTGGAGACCGCCGATCTCGTCGTGCTGGTGGGCTCCAACACCGCGTGGTGCCACCCCATCCTGTTCCAGCGACTCTCGCGCGCCAAGGAAGCCCGGCCGGCCATGAAGATCGTGGCGATCGACCCGCGCCGCACCGCCACCTGCGAACTGGCCGATCTGCACCTGCCACTGCGCGCCGGCACCGATGTACGCCTGTTCAACGGCCTGCTGAGCCATCTGGCCCGCGCCGGCAAGACCGACACGGCCTTCGTCGCCGCGCACACCGCCGGGCTGGAAGCCACCCTGGCCGCCGCCGAGGCGGACGACACCAGCGTCGCCGCCGTGGCCCGCGCCTGCAAGCTCGACCCGGCGGACGTGCAAGCCTTCTTCGACCTGTTCGCCAGCACGGAACAGGTCATCACGGCGTTCTCGATGGGCGTGAACCAGTCGTCGTCCGGCACGGACAAGGTCAACAGCATCATCAACTGCCATCTGCTGACCGGCCGCATCGGCCGCCCCGGCATGGGCCCGTTCTCGCTGACCGGCCAGCCCAATGCGATGGGCGGGCGCGAAGTCGGCGGGCTGGCCAACATGCTGGCTGCCCATATGGAGCTGGCCAACCCGCTGCACCGGGACATCGTGCAGGACTTCTGGCAGTCTCCGGCGATGGCCGACCAGCCCGGCCTCAAGGCCGTGGACCTGTTCGATGCCATCGAGCAGGGCAAGGTCAAGGCAGTCTGGGTCATTGCCACCAACCCCGTGGTGAGCCTGCCCGATGCCGACCAGGCGCGCCGCGCGCTGGCCAGGTGCGAGCTGGTGGTGGCGTCGGACATCGTCACGCACACCGACACCAACGACGCCGCCCACATCCTGCTGCCCGCGCTGGGCTGGGGCGAGAAGAACGGCACGGTGACCAACACCGAGCGCCGCATCTCGCGCCAGCGCGCCTTCCTGCCCGCACCGGGCGAGGCCCGCGCCGACTGGGACATCCTTTGCGACGTGGCCCGCCGCATGGGCTTTGCCGGCTTCGACTACGCCGGTCCGCATGAAATCTTCGACGAACACGCCCGCCTGAGCGCCTGGCGCAACGACACCGCCACCGAGCGCGATGCGCCGCGCGCGTTCGACATCAGCGGGCTGGCCGGGCTGGCCCGGGCCGACTACGACGCCCTCGCGCCCGTGCAGTGGCCAGTGCGCGCCAATCTGACCGAGGGCACGCCGCGCCTGTTCACCAATGGCCGCTACGCCCATCCCGACGGCCGCGCCCGCTTCGTGCCGACCGCGCCGCGCGCGCCGGCCCACGCCACCGACGACGACTTCCCGTTGATCCTGAACACCGGCCGGGTGCGTGACCAGTGGCACACCATGACCCGCACCGGCAAGGCCGCGCGGCTCTCCGACCACCTGCCCGAGCCGTTCGTCGACATGCATCCGCAAGACGCCCTGCTGTGCGGCGTGGGCGAAGGCAAGCTGGCGCGCATCACCAGCCGCTGGGGCGCCATGGTGGCCCGCGTGCGCCACGGCGGCGGCATTCCGCGCGGCAGCGTGTTCGTGCCGATCCACTGGAACAGCCAGTTCAGCTCCGATGCCCGCGTGGGCGCGCTGGTCAATCCGGCGGTCGATCCGGTCTCGGGCGAGCCGGAGTTCAAGCACACGCCGGTGCGCGTGGAGGAATTCCGCGTGTCATGGCACGGCTTCGTGCTGAGCCGCGCCGCCCTGCCCGCCGACGCGCTGACGTACTGGACGCGCATCCAGGGCAAGCAGTTCCAGCGCTACGAGTTCGCCGGCCGCGAGACCATCCCCGACCGCGCCGCCTGGGCCCGCGCGCTGCTGGGCGTGCAGGACCCCGAGGCCGACTGGCTCGAATACGAGGACCGCACCGCCGGCGTCTATCACGCGGGCTATGTGGTCAACGACCGCATCGAGGCCTGCGTGTACGTCTCCACCCGCCCGGACCTGCCTTCGCGGGCGTGGCTGTCGCAACTGTTCGGGCAGGAGCGGCTGGAGGACACCGACCGCATCGGCCTGCTGCTGGGCCAGCCGATGGAGAAAGGCGCGGACGCCGGCCCCACCGTGTGCTCCTGCTTCGGCGTGGGCCGCAACACGATCTGCGACGCCGTGCGCAAGCACGACCTCAAGACCCCGGCCGACATCACGGCCTGCGTGAAAGCCGGCGGCAATTGCGGCTCCTGCGTGCCGGAGTTGAAGAAGCTGCTGGTGGAAATCCGCGTGGCGGAAGCGGCATAAATACTTGCCTTTCACCTCTCTCCCCGTTTATTGGGCGAGAGGAGATATTAGGCACCCTTATTTCTGATATTAAATAATTCCGACAAACAGTTCATTCATTTCACCTACGATGAGCTGATTACACCGTAGCGCGGTGACACCCCGTCATCCGCTCGAAAAATAATATTGGGCATGCTTGTCGCCACCAAGGTTGACCACCCGGGAATCCCAGGTGCTCGCCTTGATCGCCAAAGGGATGAGCAGCAGCGATATCGCCAGGTATCTGGGCGTTACCGAGTTCACAGCCCGCAAGCACCGCACCAATATCTCGGCAAAACTCGACATCCACTCCACGTCGCAGCTGGTGGCCTTTGCCACGACGCATGCCAATACGGCAACCCACGCGCCCACTCCGATTCTCCAGCCAGACAGATTAAGCAAGCGTGAAAAGGACGTCCTGCAAAGCCTCAGTCTGGGCCTGACGGCCAAGGAAATCGGCAGAGATCTTTGCATTAGTCCCCGTACCGTCAGCAAACATCTGGAAAACATCCGCGCCAAAACCGGGCTGCAAACCCTGGCGGATCTCATGACGATTTCCAGACAACTCAGAATTCACGCCGATTCCAGCATTCCGAATACGCATTCGGAGTAATGGCGAATATCCCCCCGTGGCACCAACACTGGTTATGCGATAAGTCATCGACCGCTATCGCAAAATCAACCGAATGCCAGCACATTCAAAAGGGGTAACACCATGAATTGGAATCGATCATTTACCGACCTGATACGCAACGGGCGCCCCGCCTATTGGGGAAACTGGACCCTGGCGCCCAATATCAAACCCGGCGCGGTGGGCTTTGTTTCTCCGGACACCGGCGATTTCACGCTGGTCAAGGAGGAGACACCCGGGCTCTCGCTGAGCACGCGCGGCATTCCCAACCAGTGGAAGCTGTCCTCCAGCAACGTGCAGCGCAGCGAGTCCAACGTCAACCTGGACGGCTCGGCCACCGATCCGGATACCGGCATCAAGGTGACGGCCGGCGTGGAGGTGAAGTGGGAATTCTCGACCGTGGGGTCGATCGCTTCCGAATTCGGCATCGCGTCGGAAACGTTCATCAGCGACCTGACCCTGCTCGGCAAGCCGGAAACCTACCAGTGGCTGTACGACCAGGCGCAATCGGTCAGCATGGGGTCGAACGGGCGGATCGCGCAGGGTTTCGGCGTGGTCACCAGCGCGGTCTATGCCCACAGCGGGCTGAACGTGGGTTCCCAGGACAACAGTTCCTCCTTCTCGCTGACCGGCTCCGCCGGCGCGGTGCAAGAGATGCTGGGCGGCGCCAACGGCAAGGGCTCGTTCGTCTCCACCCGCCAGAACAAGAGCGTGGACCAACATCTCTGGCCCTACCAGGCGGAGCAGCTCGCGCCCTCCCCGATCCCGATCGCCTACACCTTCGCCTCGTTCGACGGGCCGCTGCTGATTCCGAACTGGATCAACCGGCTCGGCGCCTTCGAGGTGGTGTTCGACAACAAGCCCGGGTGCACCTACGTGACCCACATCCAGATCGGCTACGACTCGCCGGCGGGGCGCCAGCACGATGAGTTCTCGCTGAGCGGCGGCATTTCCAAGACCGTGAGCAACATCCCGCTTAGCGCGACCAACATCCGCGTGGACGTGAAATTCCAGGGGGTCATGAACAGCGACCACTACGCCTTCAACTGGCCCAGTCCGCTGGGGCAATGGCTGACGGGCCGCCGCGCCATCGAGATGACCGGCGTCTGGCCGGGGCAGACCCACGCGCGGGAAGTCTGACTTCCCCCTTCATCGCAGAAACCTGAAGTTTTCCAAGGAGAAACACCATGGCAACGCTCGTCAACATCACCGCCAAGACCCCCACCGCCGTGCAGATCTGGGGATTTCACGATCCGTCCGACGTCGACGACGTGGCGGCGGCGCTCAATACCATCGCCAGCGGCCTGACCGGCAACGGCCACACGATTCACGTCATGTCCGGCACCCACGGCTACTGCGATGGGAAGATCGGCGCCGTGGCACAGCGCGAAGAGAAGTTCGCGGACGAGGACCGGGCCCTTGCGTCGCCCAAGACCAGGGACCAGAAACCCGTCGCCATCGCCGTGCATGACTTCAATAACGGCAACCTGCCCGGCCCCGACCGCGTGACGGCGGCCATGGCCAAGCTGAACACGGACATGCGCCGCATCGTGGGCAATCTCCCGGGCACCCACACCTTCCTGCTGGCCTACTGCTGCAGCGCAGGCACGCGCTAGCCTGCCGAAGTCTTGAAGGGCTCACGCCGTGGCGTGCACACGCGGCGTGAGCGGGCAGTCCGCACCTTGACATTTCATCTACTACTGGACAAAATGTCCAGCATGAAGACCCGCACACCCGAGCAGCGCCAGTTGCTCGACCAGATCAAGCAGATTGCCGATGGCCTCGGGCAAACGCTCGCGCCGTTCTGCGAGGTCGTGGTCCATGACCTGCTCGACCCTGAGCAGTCGATCCTCTCCATTCACAACAACCTGTCCGGCCGCGCCGTGGGCGACCCCACCACCGAGCTGGGCCAGGCCCGCATCACCGATCCGGACTACCCTCAGATCATCGCCAACTACCCGAACCAGTTCGCGGATGGGCGGCAGGCCAAGAGCACCTCGGTGGGCATCAAGGACAGCAGCGGGCGCTATATCGCCGCGCTGTGCATGAATGTGGACCTGACGCTGTTCCGCAGCCTGCAGATGGCGATGGGGCAATTCGTCCAGACTGCCGCAGAAGGGCCGCAAGAGTCACTCGACCCGGCCGGCACCGATGCCCTGCGTGCCCGCATCGACACCTTCGCCGCCCGGCTGGCCACCACGCCCCGTGCGCTGAAGACCGAAGACCGGCGCGCGCTGATGCATGAACTCAAGGCGTCGGGCCTGCTGGAGGTCCGGCGTGCCATGGAAACCGTCGCGGCACATCTCGGCGTGTCGCGCGCCTCGGTCTATAGCTATGCCCGCTGATACCCGTCTCGCCCAACTCCTGCTCCTCGACAAATTCGACGTGGAAGCCGCCCTGCAACCGGACGACGTGCTGGAAGCCGTGCGTGAAGCCTTCGTGCTGCACAGCCACCGCGAAGGCCGCGTGTTTCCGCTGATCCGCGAAAAACTGGCTACCGGCGGCGTGTTCGGCATCAAGGCCGGCGATGTGCCGAAGCAGAACCTGCTCGGCTTCAAGGCGGCCGGTTTCTGGCCGGACAACCGCGCCCAGGGCGGCGAGCCGCATCAGGCCACGGTGCTGCTGATCGACCCCGCCACGGGCCGCCCGCTCTGCGTGCTGGACGGCAACGCCATCACCACCGCGCGCACCGGCGCGGCCGGCGGCATCGGCCTGCAACTGCTGGCGCGCCCCAACAGCGAGCGTGTCTGCGTGTTCGGCAGCGGCGTGCAGGCGCGCGTGCAGCTGACCTATGCGCTGCGCCTGCTGCCGTCGTTGTGCCATGTGTCTTACGTCACCTTCAACCGCCAGCGCGATCCGGCGTTCGAAGCAGCGTTCTCTGACCGCTGCCAGATCGAACTGGCGACGGACGCCAACGCGGCGGTATCGAAAAGTGATGTTGTCATCACCACTACGCCCGGCGGCGGCGCCCTGTTCGACGCAGACGCCGTGCAGCCCGGCACCCACCTGAACTGCGTGGGCGCCGATACGCGCGGCAAGCGCGAGTTGCCGGACGGCGTGCTGGCCCGCGCGCGCGTCTTTGCCGACGATCGCGAGCAGGCCCGCGGCATTGGCGAATGCCAGTGGGCCGCCCAGGTCGATTGCACCGAGATTGGTGATCTGCTGACCGGCAATGCCATGTTCGACCGTGCCTCCACCGACATCACCGTCTTCGACATGACCGGCCTCGCGCTCCAGGACCTGACCGTCGCCCGCTTCCTGCACGAGCGCGCCGTGGCCAATGGCACCGGCAAGCGCCTGGCCTGGCCCTGGTAATCTCTCTCAACTCCCTCGCACCCCTTCGTACCCTTTCGTCCCCCAACCTGCCATGACGACCCTGCAACTGCCCACCTACGCCGATGTGCAAGCCGCCGCCCAGCGGCTGGAAGGCCATGCCAACCGCACCCCCGTGAACACCTCGCGCACCTTCAACGAGATGGTCGGCGCCGAAGTGTTCTTCAAGTGCGAGAACTTCCAGCGCATGGGCGCGTTCAAGTTCCGCGGGGCGTTCAACGCCTTGTCGAAGTTCTCGCCAGAGCAGCGCAAGGGTGGCGTGGTGGCGTTCTCGTCCGGCAACCATGCCCAGGGCATCGCGCTCTCGGCCAGGCTGCTCGGCATGCCGGCGACCATCGTCATGCCGCACGACGCCCCGGCGGCCAAGGTAGCCGCCACCAGGGGCTACGGCGCCAACGTGGTGACCTACGACCGCTACAAGGAAGACCGCGAGGCGATTGGCCGCAAGCTGGCCGCCGAACACGGCATGACGCTGATTCCGCCGTACGACCATCCGGACGTGCTGGCCGGCCAGGGCACGGCCGCCAAGGAACTGTTCGAGGAAGTCGGCCCGCTGGACGCCCTGTTCACGCCGCTCGGCGGCGGCGGGCTGCTCTCCGGCACGGCACTGTCCACGCGCGCGCTGGCGCCGGCCTGCAAGCTCTACGGCGTGGAGCCGGAGGCGGGCAACGACGGCCAGCAGTCGTTCCGCAAGGGCGAGATCGTCAACATCGACACCCCGAAGACGATTGCCGATGGCGCGCAGACCCAGCATCTGGGCCAGTACACCTTTGGCATCATCCGCCGCGACGTCAACGACATCGTCACCGCCTCGGATGCGCAACTGGTGGACGCCATGCGCTTCTTCGCCGAGCGCATGAAGATGGTGGTGGAGCCCACCGGCTGCCTCGGGATGGCCGCCGTGCTGGGCATGAAGGACCAGCTCAAGGGCCAGCGCGTGGGCGTGATCATCAGCGGCGGCAACGTCGATATCGCGCGCTTCTGCGAGCTGCTGGCAGCCTGAGCCACGCCCCGCCACGCCCCACCCCGGCCGGGGCCTACATCTCCCCGGCCTGCTTCACCTCTTCCTTCGTGTCGCGCGCCGGCTCCGGCGATAGCTGCATGAAGATCCATGCCGATGCCGAGGTAATCAGCCCCACGCAGATGAAGGTGGCGTGGAAGGCCGGCAGCACTTCCATCTGGTGCGCGCCGTTCGCGCCAAATCCGGCCTGGAACGTGGCCAGCAGCGCGCCGGCCGACGTCACCGCCAGGCTCATCGACAGCATCTGCACCATCGACAGCATTGAATTGCCGCTGCTGGCGCTGCCCCCCGACAGGTCTTTCAGCGTCACCGTGTTCATGGCCGTGAACTGGATCGAGTTGACCATGCCGAAGATGGCCAGCTGCACCAGCGTCAGCGCCAGCGGGCGCGTGGGCGAGATCAGCGCGAACGATGCCATCACCAGCCCCACCACGAAGGTGTTGACCACCAGCACGCGCCGGTAGCCGTGGCGCTCGATCAGCATCGTCGCCAGCCGCTTGGAGGCCATGCCGGCGGCCGTGACCGGCAGCATCATCAGGCCGGCATCGAACGGCGCGTAGCCCATGCTCACCTGGAGCATCAGCGGAATCAGGAAGGGCATCGCCCCGTTGCCGATACGCGCGAACAGGTTGCCGAGCAGCCCCACGCTGAACGCGTGAATCTTGAACAGCTTCAGCGGAAACAGCGGGTTCTGGCGCTTGTTGGCATGCAGCACATAGGCCGTGAGCGCCGCCATGCTGCCAATCAGCAGCATCAGCACCGTGGCGTGCTGGAAGCCCATGCCGGCCAGCCCATCCAGCGAAAACGACAGCGCCACCATGGCCACGGCCAGCAGCAGGTAGCCGGTGACGTCAAAGCCGCCCATGCCGGGCAGCCGCGAATTGGGCATGTAGCGGATGGTGGCCAGGGCGCCGATGATCCCCACCGGCACGTTGATCAGGAAGATCCAGTGCCATGACAGCGTCTGCGTCAGCCAGCCGCCCAGCGTGGGGCCGATCAGCGGGCCGATCATGCCCGGAATGGCCACGAAGCTGAGCGCCTGGAGGTATTGCTCGCGCGGGAAGGTGCGCAGCACCGAGAGCCGCCCCACCGGCAGCAGCATGGCGCCGCCCACCCCCTGCACCACCCGCGCGGCGGTGAGCACCGGCAGCGTGGGCGCCCAGGCGCACAGCAGCGAGCCGAGCACGAACAGGCCGATGGCGGTCTGGAAGATGGTGCGGGTGCCGAAGCGGTCCGCCAGCCAGCCCGAGGCCGGAATGACCACCGCCATGGTGAGGGAATAGGCAATGACGACCGACTGCATGCGCAGCGGGCTTTCGCCAAGGCTGTGTGCCATCGACGGCAGCGCCGTGTTGACGATGGTCGAGTCGAGCGTCTGCATGAAAAAGCCAACGGCCACCACCCACAGCATGATGCGCAGGTCGCGGTCCTGGGGCATGGAGGGGGGCATGGGGCTCCACGGATGCCAGTCAAAGACGCCACCTTAGGCCGGAGACGCGCCGCTGGCAAGTCAGGCGGCGGCTTACATCGACGCCCGCAGCCCCAGGAAGAAGCGCCGCCCCGCCGCCGGCTCGAAGTACCGGCCGTTGGCCTCGTTGACGATGACCGAGCCGATGTAGTGCCGGTCTGCCAGGTTGTCGATCCGGCCGAACAGGTACAGCCGGGTCCGGCCCAGCCTGAATTCGTAGCCGGCCTTCAGGTTGAAGACCATGTAGCCGGGCGCCGCCTGGGTGTTGAGGTCGTCCGCATAGACCCGGCTGTCCGCCCGCGCCTCCACCCCCAGCATCAGCGGCGCCAGCGGCCGGTAGGTCAGCTCTGCGCCCAGGCTGTGCCGCGCCGTGCCGGGCAGCCGGTTGCCGGCCGCCACCTGTAGCCCCTGCGCGTTGAGATAGGCCTCCCCGAAGTACGCCGACAAATAGGTATACCCAAGCCCCGCCCCCCACTGCTGCGCCTGGCCGAACGTGCCGCGCCAGCCCAGCTCCAGCCCGCGCCGGCGCACGCCGTTCACGTTCTGGTAGACCGTGCGGCCGGCATTGTTCGAGACCGGCACCACCTCGTCGTGGCTGTCCGCATCGAACAGCGCGGCCTCCAGCCGCTGGCCGGCCGCCTGCCATTTCACGCCGATCTCGCCCTGGCGGCTGGTGGACGCCTGCAAGCCCAGGTTGGCGCCCACGCCGCCGGGGCCGTAGGCCACCTCGGTCAGCGTCGGGGTCTCGAAGCCCCGGCCCAGGTTGGCGTAGACATTGAGCGTGTCGTGGGCGTGCCAGACCACGCCGGCCACCGGGCTGACGTTGTGATAGGTGGAGGTGCCGCTGTCGTCCGGGCTGGCCGCCGTGACGTAGTGGTCGTCAATGCGCAGCCGGACCATGCTCGCCCGCAGCCCGCCCACCAGTTCCCAGGCGGGATGTACGGTCCAGTTGAACTGGGCGAAGGCACCGTAGTCGGCCGCCTCGTCGGTCTCGTCCCGGCGCAGCGCGCCCTGCTGGCCGTTATCGTTCACGTAGCCGTGGCGGGCGTCGCGCATGGCGTTGGCCTCGATCCCGGCCGTCCATTGCAGCGGCAGGCCGTTGGCCGTGGTCTTGCGCGTCCACGCCAGCGCCGTGCCGCCGTAGGTGCGGTCCAGATCGACAATGCCACCCGCCGACGAAGGCGCCGCGCCGCTGAAGCCGAGCCGCTGGGTCAGCTGCCGCCCGCCGCCATAAAGGCGGAAGTTCAGGCTGTCACGTTCGTTCAGCTGGTGTTCGACCAACACACCGGCCTGCGTCTGCTCGACGTCCTTGCCCGTGTTGAACTGGGTGGCCGCCGGCACGGTCTGCCTGGGGTTGGCGTCCGCCTGGGCGCGCGTGAGCCCGAGCGGGTCCTCGGCCAGCGGCTGGGTGAAGTAGTTGAACTGGCCGGTAATTTTGGTGGCCGTGGTCGGCTGGGCCACGATCTTGGCGTTGAGCTGGTAGCGGCGTGCTGCGCTGTGGTCCCGGTAGCCGTCGGTCTGGTAGGTCCAGGCGTCCAGCGAGCCGCCGAGGCGGTCATTGCCGCCGGCCAGCGCCACGCCGGCCTGCCATTGGCCGTCCGAGCCGAAGCCCGTGGCGGCCCGCCCGGTGAAGCCGTCCTTGGGAGGATCGGGCGTGAACACCTGCACCACGCCGCCCGAGGCATTGCCGTACATCTGGGCGAACGGGCCGCGCAGCACCTCCACGCGGCTCGCGTTGGCCAGGTCGAAGGTGGACGCCTGCCCCTGCCCGTCCGGCATGGTGGCCGGAATGCCATCGACAAACAGCCGCACCCCGCGCACCCCGAAGGTGGAGCGGCTGCCAAAGCCGCGCACGGCGATCTGAAGGTCCTGGGCGTAGTTCTGGCGGTCCCGCACGGCGATGCCGGGCACGGTCAGCGTCAGTTCGGAGAGGTTGACCAGCGGGGATGCCGCCGTGAAAGGGTCCACGGCGATGCTGCTGACGGCGGCCGGGGCGTCGAACTGGCGCTGCTCGCTCCGGCTGGCGCTGACCACCACATCGGGCAGCGTCTTCTCGTCGGCGGTCTGGGCCATGGCCGCGGGCATCGCCAGCAGCGAAGCCAGTGGAAAGATGGAAAAACGGGAAAGGGTCCTGCCGGTGGCGTGCATGGGGGCGCGTTCCAGAGAGTAGACACCTCGCGCGCGAAACGTCGCGCGAGGCATAGTCTACCCAAACCGGGGCGCCCCGCCGGAATCAGTTGCCGCCGCTCACCAGCGTACGCGCCTCCACCACCTTGTCGCGGTAGGCCTCGAAGATGCGACGCAGCGCCTGCTCCATGTTCAGCTTCGGCTGCCAGCCCAGCTCCTCGATCGTGTTGTCGATCTTCGGCACGCGGTGCTGCACGTCCTGGTAGCCCTTGCCGTAGAACTCGCCGGAGGACGTCTCCACGATCTTCGTCTTGCGCGCCTC
>NZ_JBFRHD010000034.1:0-44346 GCF_052115685.1 Cupriavidus sp. 2KB_3 | reverse complement strand
CGTCTTCCATGATGGTTCCCCTTCGGTAAAGATCTCCGTAGCGTACGCGCTTCGCGGAGGCGGGGGCGACCATCCCATTAACACAGTCGTATGCCTACCCGCTATTTTACGTGGGCGACCGTGTCCGGTGATTCAAGGGGCTGATCCATTCGATTACAACGGCCGGTTCGCGCTATTGAACGGGCGTCCAACACGCTGCGCGTCGATTGTCTCAGAAGGGTCGGATGCAGTCCCCCGCCCAACGCGCCCAGCGGCGGCAGTTCAGGCGACCGAGACCGGCCAGTAACGGCCCGACACCAATTGCGTTCGACCGGCCGAAGTGCAATGAACTTCAGACCTTGTGCTCGGGAAATGCGGTCAGCGGGCGGCAAAAAAGGCGCCGCGCTCTACCCTCGAAGGTTCCGCCATTCGTCGTCGTTACATGCTGTGCGCTGGCCGGTATTGTTCAGGCATTCGTGCATTAGTTGCTAAGATTAGATGGATGCGGGTCGGATTGGTCGAACAATGACTATGCATGCGGGTGACCTGAAGACCACGGATACGCATGAGGAAGCACTTGGGCAGTCCGAGGCTCTCCTTGATGACGATCAGACCCACCACTATCTTGGAACTAAGCACCGCCATCCAGCCAAGGCCGCTTATATTTGCAACGGCATATGTCATGCCAAGACACGGACAAGAGGAAAGCATGATGGATAGTACTAGCCAACTTAGGCCGTTGGATCCAGGCCGCATCAACCTTACGGATCCTCTTGAAGTTCAGTACTGGTGTCGCGAGTTTGGCTGCACCGAGCGCGATCTGGAGAACGCCGTAAACGCGGCCGGTTATCACATTGCGGCCGTGCGAAACCATTTGGAAGCGAGCCAGCCACGCAATCAACATCGCGATGCTGACAAAGGCGGTGAGACCATTTGACCCATACGTCTAGCACTAGCACCAATATCGAAATTGATAACTGCGGAGCCGGTGGGCCGTTTCTTCTAAGGGTCGGCAACCGCCTCTCATTCTTGCTAGGTTTGTGCAGCGAGATGAGCTCGCCGAGATCTTGGTAAGCTACTCCGCGACAGGAATTAGGGCGTCGACACTGCCCTACCTAATGAGCGATGACCCGCGGACCGCGGAGGATCAGGTCGCGACTCATGCGCCGATAATTTTCGGCTGCCGACAATCTCAATCGATGCGTGCGCCGGTCAGTTGCTCGCTGAGTTGCTAAAGGCGCCCGGCGGCCACCGGATCCGTTGCTCGCGGACGTACGCTGTGCATTTCCTGGCCTTGAAATTGGGATCCTGGAAGTCGATTCCCGCGCGCCGGTGCCCGTAGGAGAGCGCATTCGCGGTTGTTGATTTGCACTGAATCCTGACCCAGGGGGGATGCGGACAAAAAGTTGGACTGGTTAGGCAGAGAATCCTAAGCTTTCTCGGTACTCGACGGGACTGCGATAGCCCAGCGAGATCTTGACCCGCTTTTCGTTGTACCACCTGATGTACGAGTCCAGCGCCTCGATGAATTGTTCAATGGTGCTAGATTGCCAGTTCCTCGGATAGAAGAGCTCGTTCTTCAACCTTCCAAAGAAGCCTTCGCACGCGGCGTTATCAGGTGAGTACCCCTTGCGCGACATCGAGCGAACCAGCTTCGCGCCGGCGATGCGAGATAGCCAGCCCGGCCAACGATAATGGGCACCACGGTCCGAGTGCACAATGGGCTGGTCGCCAGTGGACGCAACCGTCTCGATGGCCGCATCCAGCATTGAGTTCACTAACTCAGCGTCCGGCCGCGTGCCGATCGACCAGCTTACGACCATTCCATCGAAGCAGTCGATCACTGGTGACAGATATACCTTGCCGGCGGGAATCTGGAACTCCGTAATGTCTGTAAGCCACTTCATATTGGGTGCCGCCGCGTCGAAGTCGCGGTTGACTATGTTCTCTGGTGCTGGACCAATCTCTCCCATATAGGAGCCGTATCGGCGCCGCTTCGGCGCTGCGGCGACCAAGCGTTCCTGCTTCATCAGACGCTGCACGACCTTCTCCGAGATTCGCACGCGTTGTCGGGTGAGCAAAGCCTGCATTCGACGATAGCCGTAGCAACGATGATTACGTTCAAAGATGTCGGCGATGGTGCGACGCACTTCGACATACTTGTCAGCGACATCGAGACGCGCTCGATGGTAGAAGTAGGAGCTGCGTGCCAGCCCAACCCCTTCGAGGAGCTCCGTCAGGCTGTATGTTCGCCTCAGGGCATCAACCAGCAGTGCCTTCTCCCGATTGGTCAGGGATTGCTGGAAGATGCCCGTGTCTTTTTTTAAGATTTCATTCGCCTTCTTCAGGAGGTCTTGCTCCAGTTGCAAGCGTCGAACGTCGTGTCGCAGCGCTTCGAGTTGGCGCTCCAACTCCTCCCGCTCTGGATCTGGCGGCAAATCTCGATGGCGCTTCATGGATGCGGAAACCCCGGGACCTAGTAGCTCGTCCTTCCAGTTGTACAACGTCGGCCTGCACACGCCAAGCCGTTGAGCAATTGCCTGTGCACTTTCTTCTCGCATGCACAATGCAATGACCGCTGCCCGCTTCAGGACAGGCGATACCGCCTCAGATCGGCCCACGATGCGCTTGTGTTCCACAGGCCTCAACTCTTGAATCCAGGTATGGAGCGATGCGCGCCCAGGATAGCCCATTGCCCTGATCGTGAGTGCAATACAGCGGCCGTGCTCCAAATAGTGTTCAACTGCGAGCCTCTTTTGCTCCGCCGAAAATCTGGGTTTCGAACGCACGTAGCCGACGGGCAGGTCCTGGCGCTGCTCGAACTCTCGGTACCAGCCCTTTAATGCGTTCTTTGTCGGGTAACCGAGCTGTCGAATGGTTGCAGCTACTCGCTTTCCCAGCTTGACGTAGAGCCTAACGGCGCGCGGATGCGCTCTTCGTATGAATACATGAACTACCTCCAGGTAGTCCAAGATTTTGTCCGTATCCCCACCTACCTTGGGTGGGTCAAGATTCGGTGCAAATCAACACAATGGCATTCAAGCGATGGACGGCATCACCGACGGACCACGCGAACTGGTGATCAGGACGCGCCAAGACGACGAAGGTGATGTGGTCGTCGCGGTGCACGACTCCAGGACCGGCATCAAGCCAGAGATCGTCAACCGGATATTTGATCCGTTCTTCACTACCAAGCCTGATGGCATGGGGATGGGCTTGTCGATCTGCCGCTCCATTATCGAGGCCCACGGCGGGCGGGTGTGGGCCTCGAATCACACCGGACCCGGCGCCAGCTTTCAGTTCAGCCTGCCCCTCGCTCTGCAACGAAATCACGTTTGATAAGGGCAAGATCCAGCCATGCAATTTTCATGGCTATCGCCGGATATCGATGAATTAGGTGCCACCATTCGGTCATCATCCGCCACAAACGGCAGGGTTACTTCCCGGGTTCTGCGACATAGTTCAGGGGCACCCATTCATAATGGCTTCCCGCACTCCGAATGTGGCCCAAGCCGGGGAAGGCGATGTGGGCCGCACCTACCGCGTAATGATGGGTTGCCAGCATATCCATGACCGAGCGGCGCGAGCGTTGCGCCCCGGTCGCGGTGCTATCGTACTTGACCGTCGCCTCGGGTGTTCGCATTTGAATTGAGGCAACGTGGACAATATCGCCCCACACCAACATTCCCTCCCCTTTGCTTCGGATCAGATACCCCGTGTGTCCGGGAGTGTGGCCGGGCAATGCCATCGCCTGAATTCCAGCATCCAGTTCGATATCCCCGTTGAACGGGCGGACCTTGTTTGCCGCCACATAGGGAGCGAGCGATGCGATGGCCGCATCAAAGAACGTTGCGAGGAAGTCGGGCGCTTCTGATTTGCCGGCTGGGTTGAGCCAGTAGTCGGCTTCGGCCTGGTTCACGCGCACGATGGCGTTGGGAAACTCCATCTTTCCGCTGGCGCCGACACCACCAACGTGGTCCTTGTGCAGGTGCGTCAGCAGGATCTCGTCAACTTGTTCCGGTTGATAGCCAGCCGCTCGCAGGTTGGCCAACAAGTGTCCGCAGCAGTCGCCATAGAGCACGCCCGCCCCGGCATCGACCAGGACGAGTTTTTCGCCAGTGTTGATCAAGAAAGCATTGATGGAACCCTGAACGGGGGCTTGCAGAAAATCCTCATCGAGATCGCGCTTGATCTTCGTCTTGGACACCCCTTCAACAACCGCGTCTATCGGAAACGCATGCGTTCCATCCAGGAGCGCCGTCACCTCGAAGTCTCCGACCATGACGCGGTGAAAGCCGGGACCCTGTGTTCGCACCTGTGGTGCCGCAGCCAGCGCGGAAGGCAGAACAGATGCACTCAGTATCATTGTGAAAAACAGTCGTGTGCTGGCGAGCGCCAGGCGCTTGAGGATTTTCTTCATGTCTTCGGATATTGCAAGGAGATGGGCAGGGCTTGGCCCTCGGGACGGTAGTCGGAACGACCTCGCTGGAACAAATCCTAGCATTCGTCAGGCCGAGAATGCACGCTCCGAGATAGGAAAAAATACGAAACTAGCTATCGAATTTTCCTCGCTGCATGCGTCGCACACATGGGCCCACCACGGGTGTCCTGACGTACGAGCGACGTTTTCGGCTTGTATGCGGGGCAGGCAATAGCGATGCGACCTACGACCTTGGTGTTAGTCGGCTTTACTAGGATCGGGGAGAAAATTTCAGTTATCTTTGGAAGAATAGATAGCACATCCATCTTTGAGAACTTGAACCATGATTGACAAGGAACAGGACGGCACGTCCTTGTCGGGGCGAAGCGTGCTGGTGTTGGCCGCTGCATGCGGATTCGCCGTGGCGAACCTGTACTACAGTCAGCCGTTGCTTCCAGCGATGGCCGCGACCTTCGACGCCGGTGCCGAGGCGCAAGGCGCCATCGCCATGCTGACGCAGTTCGGCTATGCCAGTGGTTTGCTGCTGTTTGGCCCCTTGGGGGATCGGCTCGATCGCCGAAGATTGGTTGCGGTCCTGCTGCTGGCAAACATGGCTGCCCTCCTGTTGTGCGCGTCCGCCCAAAATCTTCCTTGGTTGCTGGCCGCCAGTGTTCTTCTGGGGCTCACGGCGATGAGTGCCCAAGTCATCATTCCTGCAGTATCGGGGCAAGTGGCGCCCGCTCAACGAGGGCAGACGGTGGGGCGGTTGTTGAGTGGACTGTTCGCCGGCACGCTGTTAGCGCGCACGGTCAGTGGTTATGTCGGCGCTCACGCGGGCTGGCGCTCGATGTTCCTGTTGGCGGCGATTCTGAATCTCGTCGTGATCGCAGTGGCCTGGCTTCACTTGCCACGTGCCGGATCGGATGGTGACCTGCCATACGGACGCTTGCTCCGGTCATTGGTGGAGCTGTTCACACGCGAGCCGATTCTACGCGAGGCCTGTTTGACTGGTTTTCTCTTGTTCGCGGCGTTCAACGTCTTGTGGGGGGCGCTTGCCATGATGCTTGCCAGGCCGCCCTATGGCTGGGGAAGCGAGGTGTCTGGGCTCTTCGGGCTTGTCGGCCTGGTCGGGATGTTCGCGTCGCCCACCGTCGGCCGCATTGCGGATCGTTTCGGTGGGCGCCGGGTCGTCGGCGGGGCCGCAATATTGGTGATGCTTGCGTTCGGACTTGTTGCTGGATCGATGTGGTCAATCGCGTGGCTCATCGCCGGTATGGTCGTGCTTGATCTGGGAAGCCGGGCGAATCTCGTCGCGAACCAGACAAGGCTATATGCGTTACTTCCGGCGGCGCGCGGGCGTCTGAACACGATCTTCATGAGTTGCTATTTCCTCGGCGGCGCCGCAGGGTCCACAGTTGGGACGTTTGCGGGCGGTCGGTATGGATGGCAAGGTGTGGCCATAGCTGGCCTTCTCTGCGCGGCCTTGGCGCTGATTGCGACCGTCTGGGTTCGTGCGGCCGCACACCGTGCAGTATCAGGGGAATAACTGGGCGGTCCCGACACGTCCTCTGGCGATGCCCTTGTGCGTAAGCACGACGCGTGACGGGAGCGTCATCCCGTTCTTAACCAGGAGCAACTCCTCATGTCCGAACTACCTTTGCTCGAACCAACTCAATGCGCACTCGTCCTTGTCGACGAGCAAGCGGGACTCGCTTTCGCAGCGGGATCTCAGGACCCGCAATTGCTCCGCAGTAACGGCCTCGCGGTAGCAAAAACCGCAGTTGCCTTCGGCTTGCCGATCGTGATTTCGACGTCGGCGTCAAAGGTGTACAGCGGGCCGCTTATGCCTGCGTTCCGCGCAGTGCTGACGGATGTCACACCGATCGAACGTCGCAACATGAACCTTTGGGAGGACGAGGCGGTTCGTGGCGCCGTCGTGGGAACCGGGAGGCGCACCCTGATCGTCGCCGGCCTGCTGACTGAAGCCTGCGTGAGTTTTCCAGTGCTATCCGCACTGTCGGAGGGATATCGCGTAGTCGTGGTGGCCGACGCCTGTGGCGGTCTGACGCCCGCAAGCCACGAGCTCGCCCTGCGTAGGATGGCGGCGGCAGGTGCCATCCTGACATCGTGGCTCCAGCTACTGCTTGAGTTCCAGCGCGACTGGACTCGCCACGACACCTACGAAGCAGCACGCGCGATCGTTGTGGAGCATGGCGGCGGCTACGGAACAGGTTTGGCATACGCCCGAGATATGATCAAGCCCGCTTGATCGGCGCCTCACCTTGCTGGGCGGGACTGGCGAGTTATCCGTCGCAAGACGGACAAGCTTTCCTTTCTCACCACGGATGCGCCCGTTTACCTCACCTCAACTACCCAGCCGCACCCCCTGTACGGGGTTGGATTTGGCAGCCCCAACGCATTCATATCTTTCCCACTGCATCAATCCTGCGCCCTCGAGATGGTCGGCAGCGCCGGAAGATTGGCCCACAAAGTCGTAGATCGTGACTATATCCGGATGGCCAACATTCACTATGCGCGGCGATGCCAGCGATTTGTGGTGGGGCGGGATGAGGCCCTTCTCAAGTCGATATCCGAGGCGCTCAATTTAGCAAACACAAAGTGGAAGCCAAAGTTTCGATCTGGCGCGGCAACTGTGTGAAAACGCAAAACCACTCGGAAGGTCTAGAGGAAATTGCCTTGCCAAATTCCCACGCCGCGTTTACATAGCCAATGGCGGCTCGGAAGGCTGAACCGCCCCGGCTTTCGTGGGGGCTGGTTGGTTTAAGTCAGGCCGTGGCGGCCTGTTCGGTAAGTTGCCGATAATACGTTGCTTCGGCCTCGGCCGGCGGCACGTACCCGATGGAGCCGAGCAGCCGGTGATGGTTGAACCAGGACACCCATTCCAGCGTTGCCAGCTCAAGCGATTCCCGGGTCCTCCACGGAGCACGGCGGTGAATCAACTCGGCCTTGTACAGGCCGTTGATCGTCTCGGCCAGCGCATTATCGTAGCTGTCGCCCCTGCTGCCCACTGAAGGCTCGATGCCGGCTTCGCCCAGGCGTTCGCTATAGCGAATCGATACGTATTGCGAACCCCTGTCGCTATGGTGGATCAAGGCATTCGCCGGTTCGGGCTGCCGGGCGTACAGTGCCTGCTCCAGGGCATCGAGCACGAAATCGGTGTTCATGGAACTGCTGACCCGCCAACCAACGATGCGCCGGGCGAACACGTCGATGACGAAGGCCACGTACAGCCAGCCCTGCCAAGTCGAGACGTAGGTGAAATCGGAAACCCAAAGCTGATTGGGTCGGTCGGCCTTGAACTGTCGATTGACGCGATCAAGCGGACACGGCGCTCGCGTATCGCTTGTGGTCGTGCGCACCACCTTGCCGCGGACGACACCGCGCAGCCCTCGGCGGCGCATGAGCCGCTCGACGGTGCAACGGGCCACCGGAATGCCCTCACGGTTCAATTGCTTCCAGACCTTGTCGGCGCCATAGACCTGCATGTTGGCTTGCCAGACGCGCTCGACGTGCGCGATCAGAACATCGTCACGCCGGGCTCTGGCACTGCGCAGGGCGGGATTGCACCGCTGCGCCGCGTAACGCCAATAGCCCGACGGGGCGATCCGCAGCACCTTGCAGATCGGCTCGACCCCGAAGCTGTCTCGGTACTTGTCGATGAAGGCTCTCATCACTTCAATCGGCGGTCGAGCTCCGCCTGCGCGAAAAACGCGCTGGCCAGCTTCAGGATCTCATTGGCCTTGCGCAGTTCCTTGACTTCACGCTCCAGCGACTTGATACGCTGCTGCTCGCTCGTGCCAGGGCCTTCCCGCTGCCCCGTATCCCGCTCATGCTGGCGAACCCAGTTCAACAGCGTTTGCGGCGTGCATCCTATCTTTGCGGCTATGGATTCTACGGCCGCCCACTGGGACGGATGATCGCCTCGCGACTCGGCAACCATGCGCACGGCTCGCTCGCGAACCTCCGGGGAAAACTTGACTGGTTTCTTCATCGTGGCTCCATTCTCTCAAGAAGTGGAGCCTCCACTAAACCCGGGGCGGTTCAGTGCCTTTTGAGTCTCGGTGTAGTAGATCCTGCGCCTCTGTTTCATTTTCAACACCTCCACTGCTCACGCAGCATCTAGTGTTGCATCGACCCATTGAATCCACGGCCAGTTTCCGCCGCTCGCCATCGCTGTGGACCGGTCATTCGAGCGGCGGCTCTGCATCGAACAGCGGACCTTCACGGGCATCGTCGTCACCCCACCCATGACACCACATCCTTGCTTAGCTTGTCCTTGTCACCGTGCCGTCGCTTTCACCCCGCCGAAGTGGGTCAGCCGCGTCGGTCAGATTTCGGCTTCTCATGCTGCTTTCGCCCAAAGGCTTGGCGCTGGATTTGGGGCGGAACGGCGTACGTACCTCAGACGTTAGCGAAAACTCACTTTCCGCGTTGCTTCGATAGAGGGCATCGCCTGGTGGAAGATCCGTGTTCGAAGCTTGTGCGTGCGAAGCATCTACTCAGCGATCCTCTAAGGAAGCTCGTGGGCAATAGCACACCACGGGGAGCCGGGCACGGCGAATGGCGTGGCTAAGGGAATTTTCAGGCGTCTGGAGGGGTGAGACCATACATTTGGAAAGCCCACTAATGCTCATGAACGCGCTCTAATGTTTCCAACAGCGTTTTAATGTGCAAACGGGGGTTTAATGTCCGAGGTCAACCGCGCTTCTGCGGGGCTCTATAATTCATCCGTCGTTTCACTGCACACTGAACTATGGAATACGCTCCCGGCATCAGCCAGCTTGCCGGCCTGCTGGCCGATCCCGGCCGTGCGGCCATGTTGTGGGCGCTGATGGATGGCAGCGCCCGGCCTGCCGGCGAGTTGGCGATGATTGCCGGGCTGTCGGCCTCCTCCACGAGTGGTCATCTGGCCCGCATGTCCGAAGGCGGGCTGCTGGCCGTGGAGACGCGCGGGCGCAATCGCTATTACCGGCTGGCCACGCCCGAAATCGGTGTGGCGATCGAGGCACTTGCGTCGGCGTCGCTGGCCAGCCAGCCGCCGCGCGTGCGTGCCGTGCCGGTCTCCCGCACCGCGCCGCCGGCGCTGCGCCAGGCGCGCACCTGCTATGACCACCTGGCCGGGGAACTTGCGGTGGGTCTTTTCGAACGAATGTCCGAAGCGGGCTGGCTGATCGTGTCGGGCAGCACCGTCGACCTCAGCGCCCCCGGCGCGGAGGCGATGGGGCAGCTTGGCATCGACCTGGGCGCCACCCGCCGCAAGCGCCGGCAGTTTGCCTGCACCTGCCCGGACTGGAGCGAGCGCAAGCCTCATCTGGGCGGGGCGCTCGGCGCCGCGCTGCTCGACAGCCTGCTGGCTCATGGGTGGATCGAGCGTACGGACACGTCGCGCGCCCTGCGCGTGACGCCCCGCGGCCAGCGCGAAATCGTGAACGTGGCCGCATGAATGATATGAATACCGAAGCCAGAGGAGGAGCAGATGGCAATTGAACTGGACGACGACGCGCAAGACGCCATCAGCCGGCTATTCGCGCTGATCAACCTCGGCGATAGCGCCCAGACCAGCCGGCAATTCTCGCTATTCGAGGAAGCGCTGGAAGACGCCGAGGAAGACGAGATCGATGCCGCCGGCCTGCTCTGGCAGGTCAAGGACATCATCGACTGGGAATCCGGCTACTACGTCGACTGGAAAGACGCCGAGTCCTTCATCGGCTGCCTGAACCAGCTTTGCGAGCGGATCGACCTCGAGGTGGACTGGGGCACCGAGGACACCGAGGACGAGGACTTTCTGGAAGGCACGAGCGTGCCCGAGTTGATGGAAATCGTCACCACGCAGCTGCGCATGGCCGGCTACACGCTATGGAACTGGGATACCGGCGGCGACGCCTACGGCGGCTGGATCACCCGCAGCGAGGACGACGAGGAGATGCTCGAGATCGCCGAGACGCTCGGCTTCGACATCCGCCCCGGCGACCAGCCTTACTGACCAGCCGACCGCGCGGGAACTCAGTCGAGCCCGATCACCACGGCGCCGCCATCATCGTCCGGGGTATCCGCAATGTCGGGGGCATCCGTGCCCGCCAGCGCCTTGGCACGTGGCGCCGGGCGCCGGGTCTCCGGCACGCCCAGCGTTTCCTCCAGCACGGTGAGGAAGGCCCGCACGCTCGGCGGCATCAGCTTGCGGGCCGGCATCAGCACGTACACCTTCAGCGGGGACGACGTATAGCCGGGCAGCACGCGCACCAGTTGGCCGTGCACCAGATGCTCGTGCACGAAGCGCGGCGACATGCGCGCCACGCCCAGCCCGTCCAGCGCGGCCTTGAGGCGGACTTCGGCGTTATGCGTGGAAATGCGCGGCGAAACATCCATGGCGAAGGTTTCCACGCCGTCGCGCAGAAATTCCCATTGCACGTCGTCAAGGTTGCCCAGCGTCGGCCAGCCCTTCAGGTCCTGCGGCGCACGCGGCAGGCCGTGCTCGCGGATCAGCGCGGGTGCCGCATAGAACGCACGCTCGATCAGCACCACCCGCTTGCTCGCGAACGAGCTGTCGTGGAGGTTGGTGTCGGTCATGACGAAGGCGAGATCGTAGCCGTGGCGGATCAGGTCGGGCTGATCCCAGCTCATGTCGAGTTCCACGTGCAGCGACGGGTGCAGCTTGAGCAACCTCGACAGCGAGGCCGAGAGGTGCTGCGAGCCCACCTCGTAAGGTGTGGCGATGCGCAGCGTGCCGCTGACCTCGGCGCTCACCGAGGCAGCCTCGGCGCTGATCTCGCGCAGTTCACCGAACAGCGGCGCTACGCGGTCATAGAGCTGCTGGCCGCGCTGGGTCACGCGCACGCGCCGCGTGGTGCGCTCGAAGAGGCGCACGCCAACCTGGGTTTCCAGCCGGGCAACCGCCGCACTGGCCGATGACTTGGGCACTTCCGCCAGTTCGGCTCCCTGCGTGAAGCCGCCCCCTTCCACTACGCGGCAGAAGATTTCCCAGTCTTTCCAGTCGATCGATTTCATGCAACACCTTGGTCTTCGCGTGCCTCCAGGCACGGCCGGATTGTCCCACAGCACGAACAATCCTGCCGGTTGAGACTCAAGGCTCGGGAAAACATTGATTGATAACAATTCGTGTTACCGCATACGATTCCCGCATCCGCCCCGAGTGGGGTGTCTTGTGGAGTTGCAATGCTGAAAGTCGCCGTCCTTCTCATCGCCGGTGCGTTTTCCACGGGTGCGCTCGCGGGCGCCAAGTGCGACAAGCATCCGAAGTCCGAATGGATGCCCGAGGCCGACGCCAAGGCCAAGATCGTCGCCCAGGGCTACAACATCAAGAAATTCAAGGTGGACGGCAACTGCTACGAGATCTACGGCACCACCAAGGACGGCAAGAAGGCCGAGATCTACTTCGACACGAAGACGCTCGACATCGTGAAGTCCGAGATCGAGAAGTAAGCATGTCCGTCCCGGCTGGCCAGCTGCGCGAAATCGCCACGCTCCGCGTCTGGGACGGCGTGGTGCGGCTCACGCATTGGAGCGTGGCAGCCATCGTGTGCTACGGCATCATCGACGATTCCGGCGACCAGATGCACCGCCTGCTGGGCTACGTGGCCGCCGGACTCGTGCTGTTCCGCATCCTCTGGGGCTTCATCGGCAGCGAACACGCGCGCTTCCGCGCCTGGCTGCCGCGCCCTGCCGGCGTGCTGGCCCATGCCCGGGCCATGGCCCGGCGCCGCGCGCCGCGCTTCATCAGCCACACGCCGCTCGGCGCGGTGATGATGCTGGCGATGTGGACGCTGATCCTGCTGCTGGCCGTCACCGGCTGGCTCTCCCGCCTCGACCCGTTCTGGGGCGAGGACTGGCCCATCGACATCCATCGCTGGCTCTCCAACACGCTGCTCGGGCTGGTGGTGGTGCACGCGCTGGTGGCCATCGTTGCCAGCGTGGCCGGCAAGGAAAACCTGATCGGGGCGATGATTACCGGCCGCAAGCCACGCAACCTCGACTAGCCGGGGTTGCCGGAGCAGCGATCCCCGTGGCATAGTGCCCCCGTCGTACCCGTTTTACCCGCGTTATCGGGAGAGACCGTTCCTGCCGCCCGGCAGGCCGGCGCCGAAGGAGCAACCGCCCCGGAAACTCTCAGGCCAAAGGACCGGTAACGCCATTGCACTCTGAAGAACCCCGGCTCGCGTCAGCCGACGGTACCGAAGGAGCAAGCGATGCGCCCGCGCGCATCGTGAATCTCTCAGGTCAAGGACAGAGGGGGCGTGCGTCGCGCATGGTGCGCCACGTACCCCCCATCCATGACGTCCTGGAAGACCTGACAACATGAAGACAATCGCAGTCATCGGCGGTGGCATCACCGGCGTGACGACCGCTTACGCCCTCGCCAAACGTGGTTTCGCGGTCACGCTGCTCGAGCGCCATCGCTACGCGGCCATGGAAACCTCGTTCGCCAATGGCGGCCAGCTCTCCGCGTCGAACGCCGAGGTCTGGACCCACCGCTCCACGCTGGTCAAGGGCATCAAGTGGATGCTGCGCAACGACGCGCCGCTGCTCGTGAACCCCCGTCCCACCTGGCACAAGCTGAGCTGGTTCGCCGAATTCATCGCCGCCATGCCGCACTACCGGGCGAACACGATCGAGACCGCCCGGCTGGCCATCGCCGCCCGGGCGCACCTGTTCGGCTGGGCCGAGGCGGAAGGCATCGACTTCGACCTCAAGCGGCAGGGCATCCTCCATATCTACCGGGACAAGGCGGGCTTCGACCATGCCGGCGAGGTCTCCCGCCTGCTGGCCGAGGGCGGCCTGCCGCGCCGCGCGGTCACGCCCGAGGAAATGCGTGCGATCGAGCCGACACTGGCCGGCCAGTACTACGGCGGCTACTACACCGAGAGCGACGCCACCGGCGACATCCACAAATTCACTTCCGGCCTGGCCGCGGCGGCCCAGCGGCTCGGCGTGGTCACGCGCTACAGCCAGGACGTGCAGACGGTCACGTCGGACGGCCGCAGGGCCACCATCACCGTCCGCGACGGCGCGCAGGGCACCGCAACCACCTCGACGACCTTCGACGCCGTGGTGGTCTGCGCCGGGGTGGCCAGCCGGCAGTTCGCCGCGCAGCTGGGCGACCGCGTGAACATCTACCCGGTGAAGGGCTATTCGATCACGGTGAACCTGCCCGACGCCGCCAGCCAGGCTGCGGCTCCTACGGTCAGCCTGCTCGACGACGAGACCAAGCTCGTGACCAGCCGGCTGGGCGTGGACCGCTTCCGCGTGGCCGGCACGGCCGAGTTCAACGGCATCGACCGCGACATCCGCGCGGACCGCATCCGCCCGCTGATCGACTGGGTCAACACCTGCTTCCCCGGCGTGAGCACGCGCAGCGTGGTGCCGTGGGCGGGGCTGCGGCCGATGATGCCGAACATGATGCCGCGCGTGGGGCGTGGCCGGCAGGCCAACGTGTTCTACAACACGGGGCACGGGCATCTGGGGTGGACGTTGTCGGCAGTGACGGCCGAGATGGTGGGCGATGTCATCCGGCAGGCGGCAGGCGAGCGCGCGACGGTGCGGACGGGCCTGGCACTGGCTGGCGAGGGCTGATCGATCGCAGGAAACAAAAAAGCCCGCGACTTTCGTCGCGGGCTTTTTTGCTGAAACTTTGGTGCCCAGGAGAGGACTCGAACCTCCACAGTGTTGCCACCGCTAGGACCTGAACCTAGTGCGTCTACCAATTCCGCCACCTGGGCAAGGTGAGCGGCGCATTCTACATGACCTTGCGGATTTTGCAAGCCCCCGCGCGCCACTACGCCTGCAGGCCCATGTAGATCTTCCCATCCTGAACGAAGCGATTGCGCCCGGCGCGCTTGGCCTGGTACATCGCGCTGTCCGCCCGGTGCAGCAGGGGCTCCAGCCGTGGCGCGTCCGGCACCGCGCAGGCCGCGCCCACGCTGATCGTGACGAACGGCTGCACCGGCGTGCCGTTGTGCGGGATCTCCAGGTCGCGCACCGCCGCCACCATGCGGCGCGCCACGTTGCGCGTCTCGTCCTGCGACGCGTCCGGCAGCACCACCGCGAACTCCTCGCCGCCCAGCCGCGCGCAGAACTGCTCCCCCGCCAGCACGCTGGTCAGCGCGGTGGCCACCCGGCGCAGGCAGTCGTCACCGCAGGGGTGGCCGTACAGGTCGTTGTATTGCTTGAAGAGGTCCACGTCGAGAATCAGCAGCCCGATCGGCGCGTCCGTCTCGAAGGCCCGGGTCACGGCCAGCAGGGACTCGCGCTGGAAGAAGCGCCGGTTCGGAATGCCGGTCAGCGCGTCGATGTCGAGGTCCGCCTCCACGCGCGAGAGCCGCGCCTCGGTCTGGCCGAGCTGGGCCGTCAGCGCCAGTTCGCGCGACTGGTAGCGGCTGATGTCGCGCATGAAGACCAGCGTGCCGATGCGCTTGCCGTCCAGCCGCATTACCGGCTCCGCTGTCACCTCGTAGTGCGCGTCCTGGGGAATGTAGGGCATGGCGTCGTCGCCGGCCCCCGCCTCGCGTGGCTGGCGCAGCGCCTCGTCCCACATGGCCGGCATCGGCTGTCCCCGGCGCAGGTCGGGCACCAGCCGCACGGCGGCCGGGTTGAACTCGACGATGCGCCCCTTGGTGTCGACGATCACACAGCCATCGCCAATCGTGTCGAACACGCGCAACCGCGCGTAGTGGCCGATGTCGTCCAGATGGGTGCGCAGCGCGCAGATCCAGACCACCACCGTCATCAGGGAGAACGTGGCCGGGGTCAGGTCGCCGCCCAGCGGGCTGGTCCAGCGCTGCAGGTAGGCCATGTGGGTCAGCAGCGGCAGGGTCAGGCTGCTGGCCACGATGGCCCGGCCCCAACGCGTCAGCGCCGCATTGGGCACCTCCGCCGTAAGCAGGAAGACCAGGCTCAGCAGCAGCATGAAATAGGTCCACGCCGCCATCACCACGTAGCCGGGGCCATGGTGGAAGATGGCGCCCGGCGAGACGCCGGCCGGCATCAGGTCGATGCGCGTCCAGATCAGGTGATGCCGCTCGTTGGTCAGCACCAGCACCACGGACACCACCGCCGCCAGCACCGGTAGCCACAGCCGCGACCACGGCACCACGTAGCGCGGCCGGCTCAGGTGGATCATCGCCACCAGCCAGCCGATGGGCACCATCACGATACCGACGTACTGGGCCTTGGCCCAGAAGATGCGTCCGTCCAGGTCGGCCGAACTGACTTCCAGGAGCCGCCCGCCGCTCCAGATCGCCACGCCGCCGGCCAGCACGAGGAAAGCCTTGATCGTGGGATCGTCACGGCGCGGCCAGGTGGCGATAACCATGCCCACGCTGCACACCACGGCTATGGTCAGGCAAAGGACAAGAGGGTACGAGGGCATGAGAACGGCGGGGAACCTGATGAAGAGCCGCCGCGCCCGACATGGCGGAGGCGCCCCATTATAGGGGCTAGCCGGGGCGCCACCCCATCGCCCCCCACTTACCTGGAGCGGCTGCGGTCCCCGCCGCGCGAGTCCATGATGATCATGGTGCGATCCAGCACGCCGGCGTCGTCGAAATAGGCGCTGAAGTGCGCCGGCAGGTTGCCGGCCATGTACATCCGGTAGCTCCACGCCTCCCGCTTCATCAGGGTGAAGTACTGCACCGGCTCGCGCGGCAGGCCGAAGCGCTCGGCGATGTCGCGCTTGGTCCAGACCCCGGGGCGCGCCTCGTAGATCTCCTTCTCGGTCAGGGTCTGGCGGAAACCGGTCAGCTTGCCGGCGGCGTCGAAGTCCGCGGCGTAGACCTCGAAGCCGTAGGGCTGCTTGGAATAGATCCAGCGCTGGGTGCCGTCCGCCAGCTGGTAGGTCTCGGTCGGGTTGCCGAAGGTCTCGCGCACCGCGCTTTGCGGGCTGCCGAGCATCGACTGGGCGGTCTGCACCGGCTGGAGCGTGGCGCAGCCGACCAGCACCACGGCGGCCACGGCGGCCAGAGCGGCCAGGAGCGCGACGCGGGCAGCGCGCACGGAAAACGGGTTGGGCATGGCATGTCTCCAGAGTCCATGCCAAGCATAGCCCAGCCGGCTGAACTCAGCGTTGCGGCTGCGGCCAGCCCGCGCGGACGATCTCCCGGTCGTCGATCGGCCAGTGCAGCGCGGCTGCCACCACGCCGAGCGCCATCGCCCCCATCCACACCAGGTCATAGGAGCGCGTAGCCTCGAATACCACCCCGCCCAGCCAGACCCCCAGGAACGAGCCCAGCTGGTGGCCGAAGAACACAAAGCCGAACAGCGTGGTGATATAGCGCACCCCGAAGACCTGCGAGACGATGCCGCTGGTCAGCGGCACGGTGCCGAGCCAGAGGAAGCCCATCACCGCCGCAAACCCGTAGAGCGTGGCGGCGCTGAGCGGCAGCAGCACGAACAGCGCCATCGCCGCCGTCCGTACTAAATAGATACCGGCCAGCAGATACTTCCGCGAATGCCGCCCGCCCAGCACGCCAAACCAGTACGTCCCGGCAATATTGGCCAGCGCGATGACCGCCAGCGCGGCCATGCCCTCGGACGGCTGCATGCCCTTGTCGCGCAGGTAGGCCGGCAGGTGATTGGCGATAAAAGCCAACTGAAAGCCACATGCAAGGAAGCCGAGGTTGAGCAGCCAGAAGCCGGAATGGCGGAAGGCCTCGCGCACCGCCCCGAGCAGCGGCGGCTGGGCGCCCCCAACTCCTCCTCCTCCTCCTCCTCCTCCGCCTCCGCCTCCGGCGCCGCCAGCCGGCTGTGCCCGGTCCTGGAACGGCAGCGCCAGCGGCAGCATGGCGGCGGCGGTCACGGCCAGGATCAGCAGCGCGCCGCGCCAGCCCGCCTGGAGGATCATGGCCTGCGCGCCCGGCACCAGCAGGAACTGGCCGATGCCGCCCATCGCCCCGGCCAGGCCCAGCGCCCGGCTGCGCTGCCCCGGCGCAATCATCCGGCTCAAGGCGCCGTAGACCACGCCGAAGGTGGTGCCGGACAGCGCCACGCCCACGCACAGCCCCGCCGACCAGACGAAGGCCGCCGGCGTGGCCGCCTGCGCCATCAGGAACAGGCCGACCGCGTACAGCGCCAGGCCGGCCAGCATCACCCGGGCGGAGCCGAAGCGATCCGCCACCATGCCGGTGAACGGCTGGGCCAGCCCCCAGGTGAGGTTCTGCACGGCCATGGCGAAGGCAAAGGTTTCGCGCGTCCAGCCCCGGTCCGTGATGATCGGCAGCATGAACAGGCCCTGCACGTGGCGCGCGCCCAGCGCCAGCCCCATCACCAGCCCGCCGGCCAGCAGCAGGAACCAGGCGGTGCGCCACCAGGGCGGCGAATCGGCCGGCAATGCGCCAGCGGCATGGGAGGCGGGGCGGTCGGTCATGGCGATGGAGTCCGGAAGATGGCGATCAGGTCGCAGGATTGCTCTATTTCAGGCCATCGGCGGCGCAGGCTCAAGCGACATTTCGGCCCGCCTGGCATGCGTAGCGCTCATGGCAGCGGCGGGTCTCCCGTGCTTTAATCCCACCACACCATCCCGCCCATCCCATCCCCCCATGTCCGTCCCGCTCGCCCGGCTGTTCCCGCTCGATCTGCTCAAGGGCTTCGTGGCCGTGGGCCGGCGCATGAGCATCACTCAGGCCGCCGACGACCTGTGCCTGACGCAGTCCGCCGTCAGCCGGCAGATCCGCGCGCTGGAAGACCACCTCCAGGTGCGCCTGTTCGTGCGCCAGCATCGCGGCGTGGCCTTCACGCCCGAGGGCGAGCGGCTGTTCCGCAGCGCCGATGGCGCCGTGCAGCAGCTCCAGGACGTGGCCGGCGAACTGCGCAAGCGCGATGGCCGCCAGCCGGTGACCGTGACGGCCAGCATCGGCGTGGCCGGGCTGTGGCTGCTGCCGCGCCTGGGCAGCCTGCAGCGCGCCCATCCGCAGCTCGACGTGCGGCTCTCCGCGAGCAACCAGATCAGCGACCTCCGTGCGGACGGCATCGACCTCGCCATCCGCTATTGCCGCGAGGCCGACGCCCCGGCAGACGCCATCCGCCTGTTCGATGAAACCATCGCCCCGGTTGCCCATCCGTCGCTGGGCGCGCACCGGCTGACCACCGTGGCAGCGCTGGCCCAGCTGCCCCTGCTGGAATTCGACGATCCGCGCCCCTGGCTGCACTGGCGCAACTGGCTCGGCGCGCATGGCTACCGGCAGGCCAGCCGGCGCGGCATCCTGCGCTTCAACCAGTACGACCAGATGATTCACGCGGCGCTGGCCGGCCAGGGGGTGGCGCTGGGGCGGCTCGAACTGATCCAGCCGTTGATCGCCGGCGGGCAGCTGGCGGTGGTGGACATGCCCGGCGCCGCGCTGGCCAGCCCTAATGCGTTCTGGCTGATCCACGCCACGGACCATCCGCGCGAAGACGTGGCGCGCGTGGCCGCCTGGATTCGCGCCGAGGCCGCCCGGGTGGCGCCCGCCTCAGCGCAGCGGCAGGCTGTGCCAGCGCCACCGGGGCCGTAGCCGCGGCGTAGGCAGGGAAGGCGGAGCAGGCGGGGCGCTCACCCGGCACACGGTCACCGCCCCGTGACCCAGCGCGGTCAGGAAATAGGTGGCGTCTTCGGTCACGCGGTGCCGCTGCCCGGCCGTCAGCACGATATCGGGCGAACGCCGCGGCCGGGCGCCTTCCAGCGTCAGCCACAGCGTGCCCCCGGCGCAGGCCAGTTCGGCCCCGGCGCGCAAGGCCATGGGCAGGCAGTCATTCTCGATCATCAGGGTGTAGGTCATCATGGGCTCCGGCAACGCTTTCATCGTCGTCGACCGGCCGGGCCGGTGCCATGAGGGTTGCGGCGCGCTCGCATGACTTTCGCGCCGACTTTCGTGCTGACTTTCGCGCTGGCTTTCGCCAACAAGACGTCAACTTTCCGGCAGGGGATGCCGATAGAATGCGGTGTCGGCGCGGATTCCGTGCCGTCTTGCCACCGATTGCCATGGACCCGATCTCGTTCGAATTTGTCTCCGTCGAGGAAGCCAAGAAAATTCTTGACGGCGAGGTGCCGACCGCCGGCATCGTGGACTGGCGCGACGCCCGCCAGCCGCCGGACCCGACCACGCAGGCGCTGACACCCGCCGCGCTGAAATGGCTCGCGCAGTTGCCGCGCGAGGTGCGCCCGCTGGAGCTGTTCCATACCTACGCGCGTATCGGCAACCAGCTTGCCGCGCTGGCCGGGCAGCAGGGCTACCCGACCCCGATCACGCTCTTCCTGGCCGACCTGCTGATCGACAAGCGCGGGGGCCGGCAAGGCTTTCCGGGCGGCATCGCCCAGGAGCTGTCACGGCTTCAGGAGCATCTGCTCCAGTCCTCCGAGCCGCCCGAAGCCGATTCCGCCCCATCCGCCCCATCCCTATAGCTGGTCCTCCACCGGCAGCACCCGCAGGATGCCGATGCCCATGTGCTGCCACACACTCATGTCGGGCTCGCTCTCCACGGTGGAGACCTGCCCTTTCTCGCGCGTGGTCCACGTCATGGACTCCCCGCCGCCCTCCCCTTTGCGCAGCTCGACCTTGTAGGCAATGTCGAGCAGCCCGTCATCCATGCTCTTGACCAGCCGCTCGGCCAGCGGGGGGCTGTCCAGCACCACGCCCATCTCCGTATTGAGCTTGATCGAGCGCGGGTCCAGGTTCAGGGAGCCGATGAACAGCAGGCGCCGGTCCACCACATAGGTCTTGGCGTGCAGGCTGGCGCGGCTGGAGGCGAACATCCGGCTCTTGCGCGCCCGGCCGCGCGCCAGCTCGGCGTTCGCGGTGGGCTTCAGTTCATAGAGTTCGATGCCGGCCCGCAGCAGCGCCTTGCGCCGGGGCGCGTAGCCGGCGTGCACGGCGGCCACGTCCGTGGCGGCGAACGAGTTGGTCAGCACGCGGATCTTCACCCCCCGTTTGGCGATACCGGCCAGCCAGGCCATGTTCTCGTCGTCGGGCACGAAATACGGCGACACCAGCACCAGCTCGTGCTCTGCCTTTTCCATCATCGCGCGCAACTGCGGAATGGCGTGGGAGGTTGGGTCATCCGGGTCTTCCTCCACCTTGTCGGCCTTGTCCGCGATGATGCGCGCGCCGCCCACGTAGCCGGGCAGATGCCCCAGCTCGATCCCGCGCGCCAGCCCCGAGTCGAGCAGTTCCTGCACGAACTCGCTGGCGCGCACCTGGTCTCCGCGCGCCTCGATGGCCTTGCGGAAGGCGCGCAGCTCGTCCGGCGCCTCCTTGCCCTCCGGCACCAGCGTGGCCACCGGGTAGGCGCTCGCGCTGTTCCAGTATTCGTCGAACACGGCGCTCGCGGCCGGCACGGCGGGGCCGGCCACCATCACGTCCAGGTCGCTGAAATCCATGTCCGGCTTGGCCGAGAAATAGGCGTCACCGATATTGCGCCCGCCGACGATGGTGACGAGGTTGTCCACCGTCATCTGCTTGTTGTGCATGCGGCGGTTGAGCCGGCCGAAGTCAAACGCCAGTTCGAACCAGCGCGCGTGGCGGCTGGCGAACGGGTTGAAGATGCGCACCTCGATATTGGGATGGGAGTCGACGGCGGCCCAGGTCTTGTCCTGCTTGCCGGTGTGGATGTCATCCATCAGGATGCGCACGCGCACGCCCCGGTCGGCCGCGTCGATCAGGTCGCCCATCAGCACGCTGCCGGTGTTGTCGATGTCGAAGATGTAGTACTGGATGTCCAGCGTCTTCTGGGCGGCGCGCGCCAGCGCCATGCGGGCGGCCAGCGCGTCCGGGCCGGCGCCGAGCGGATAGAAGATCGACTTTCCGGGGTTCTGCGCCAGCCGGGGCGCCAGTGTGCGGGCCAGCAGCGTGTTGCTGGTGTCCTTGGCGGCGTAGCTGGGGGTGCGGCCGGCATTGGCCGGCAGGCTCGCGCAACCGGCCAGCGCGGCCAGGCAGAGAGCGGTCAGCAGCAGCGCCGCCAGCGAGCGTCCGCGCCGCCAGCCGGCCCAGCCCGGCCTGCCCACCCCGTCCATCCAGAGCCTCAGCATCGGCGCCATGATCCGCTCTCCTCGAAGATCCCCGTCAGGCCATCTTGCTGCATTGCGGGAACGGCTCTGCGTCCGACTCCCCAATCGACACCCTTCACTCCACCTTATACCGCCGCCCCCACCTGCGGGAGGGTGCACGCGCGGTAGTACCCGCGCACGATCTGCTGGGCCACCGGCAGGCGCGCGCTCACCGGCACCGGGAACCGCACGATGGCGTCCACCCGCTCGGCGTCCACAGGTTCGAACAGCACGCGCGGCTCGAACTGCGACAGGTCCACGAAGCGCATGTCGCCGTAGCGGCGCAGCGTGCGGCCAGCCTCTTCCATGAACGGCTCGCACGCCTGGCGCGCCACGGCCAGCAGCTTCGCCTCCACCACGTCCGGGTCCATGCCCACCGCCAGCGGAATGCGCACCATGTCCAGCGTGTACTTGCCGGCCTGCGAATGGTTGCGCACGGCCGTGGTCAGCAGCAGGCTGTTCGGCACCTGCACCGTAAAGCCCGTGTACTGGCGCGTGGGCGCCACCTCCACCAGCGTGGTGGACATGACATCCATGTCGATGACCTCCCCGCCGAACGGCCCGATCTCGACCAGATCGCCCAGCTGGTAGGGGCGCGTAATCATCCGCATGAACGCGCCCAGGAAACACATCACCAGTTCCTTGCCGACCAGGATCAGGGCCGCCGCGAACGCCGCCAGCGAAATGGCCACGCTCTTCAGCTCCGACACCCAGATGCCGAGCAACAGCAGGAACATCACCGCCGCCACCACGTTGCGCGACGCCACGGTCCAGGCACGATAGGCGCCCCGGTTGTCCGCCTGCAGCCGCCCCGAGAAGAAGCGGTTGATCAGCTTGACCACCAGCGTGCCCGCCAGGACCACCACCATGCTGGCGACCACGTTGATCAGGAGACTGTCGTTGGCGTTGAAGTGCATGGCGGGCGGGCATCCGGGGGCGCGCGCCGGCGGGATCTGTAACACATTGTTGCAAACCACGGCGCGGGGGCGGCGCCAGCTGATCAGATGCGATGCCGCCCACCCGGATTCTATCCACACGCCACTGTGCCGGGCGCGCGGCGGCGCCAACAGCGGTGGGTGTCTGGTTTGCGTGTAGGTGTTTTCTTAGGTGCGCCAGCCCAGCCCGAGCGCCTTCTGCAGCGAGACGTAGTCCTTCAGCAGGTTGGCATCGCCCGAAATGCGGTCCTGCTGGGCCACCACGCGGGTGCGCTCCACGTCCAGCCATTCGAGCATGCTGGCGGTGCCCGCCCGGTAGCGCTGCTGCTGGAGCGTGGACGCACGCTCGGCGGAGGCCTCCACGCGGCGCAGCACCACCACGTTGTCGCGCTGGTGCCCGTAGCGGGAGAGCGCCACGTCGGCATCGCGCAGCGCCTTGAGCACCACGCTTTCGTAGCTGGCCTCGGCTTCGTCCCGGCCGGCCTCGGCGTTATCCACGCTCGCCGCCACCCGGCCAAAGTCGAGGATGTTCCATTGCAGGCGCGGCAGCGTCAGCCACGTGCCGTTTTCCTTGCGGACCAGGTGGCCCGGGTCCATCGCGCTGAAGCCGAGCGAGCCAAGCAGCGACACCTTCGGGAACCAGTCCGCCTTGCGTTCGCCGATCTGCGCCGTGCGCGAGGCCAGCCGGCGTTCGGCCACGCGGATATCGGGCCGGGCCTTGAGCAGCGTGGCGGGGTCGCCCACGGCCACGGTCTCGGGCAGCGTGGGCAGGTCGCGCGCGGGGCCCAGTGCGGTGTCCAGCGTGCCGGGCGAGCGGCCGGTGAGCAGTGCAAGCTGGTCGAACGATTCGATCAAACCCGCTTCCACCGGCGCGATGCGGGCGCGCGTGTTCTCCAACTGCGTCAGCAGCCGTTCCACTTCCAGTTCGGAGGCCACGCCGCGCGCGCGGCGCTGGCGGGTCAGGTCGAGCATGTCGGCCTCCAGCGTCTCCGACGCGCGCAGGTGGGCCAGGCTGGCCTGCTGCTCGCGCAGCGTGACATAGGCCTGCCCCACTTCGGCGGCCAGTTGCACGTGGGCGTCGGCCAGTTCGGCATCGGCGGCCTCGGCCTCGGCGGATGCCGCCTCGATGGCGCGGCGCGTGCCGCCAAACAGGTCGAGTTCCCAGCTGGCATCGAACCCGGCGATATAGAGCGACAGCGGCCCCCGGCCGCCGCCACCACCACCCTCGCCGCCAAACGAGGCCAGGTCCGGCTCGCGCGTGCGCAGCATGGCGGCGCTGGCGTTCACCTTCGGCATCAGGTTGGCGCGATTCCCGGCCAGCCCGGCACGCGCCTGCCGCACGCGGGCGCGTGAGGCGCGGATGTCCGGGCTGTCGCGCAGCGCGGTGTCGATCAGGTTGGCCAGCAGCGGGTCGCCCAGTGCGTGCCACCAGTCGGCCACGTCAGGCTGGCGCGCCTCGGCCAGTGTCGGTGCGTGCGGGAAGGTGCCGGCCGCCACCGCATTGCCAGCCACTTCCGGGGCGCTGCGGTAGTCGGGGCCCACGGTGCAGCCGGCGGCGGCCAGGGCGGCAACCAGGAGAAGCAGCGCCGGCCGGGCGGCGCGAAGGGGTGCGTACATATTAGGTACCGCTTTATTTATCGATTCAATGACCGGCTTCGACCGGGGCGCCCGGGCGGGGCGGCTTCAGCAGCAGTGCCAGCGGCACGCAGCAGAGCAGCGCCAGCCCGAGCGCATAGAAGGTTTCCGAAAACGTCATCACGGCGGCCTGCCGGGCGATCTCGCCAGACAGCTGCGCCACGGCCTGGAGGCTGGCGTGGGCGTAGTCGCCCCCCTGCGCCACAAAGCTGGCGATGCTGGAGGACATATGCTCCTGCCCGATCGCGCTGTTGGCCGTGACCGATTCGCGGATCACCGCGTCGTGGTAGGCGTTGCGGCGGTCGATCAGCGTGCCGAGCAGCGCCAGCCCGATCGACCCGCCCAGGTTGCGCGCCATGTTGTAGAGCCCGGCGGCGTCACCGGCCTCATGGGTGGCCACGGCGGCCATCGACGCCTGATTCAGCGGCATCATCGCCAGGATCTGCCCGAAGCCGCGCAGGATCTGCGACAGCGTGAAGTCATGCCCCACGCTGTCCGTGGTCAGGCCAATGTCGAGCATGCAACTGCCGAAGAAGCACACCAGCCCGGTAATGACCAGCCAGCGGCTGTCCACCTTGCCGAGCAGGCGCGGCAGCACCGGCATCATCAGGAACGCCGGCAGCCCGGACAGCAGCATGATCCCGCCGGCCTGCTCGGCGTTGTAGCCGGCAATCGTCGCCAGGAACTGCGGCAGCAGGTAGGAGACGCCATACAGCCCCGCCCCGACCACCGAGACGATCAAAATCACGCTCGCGTAGTGCTTGTTCAACAGCAGGCGCAGCCGCACGATGGGCGTTTTTGCCGTGAACTGGGCGACGAACATCATCAGCAGGCCGATGGCCGACAGCGCGGAGAGGTAGACGATGGCCGAGGACTCGAACCACTGCTCGCGCTGGCCTTCCTCTAGCACCACGGTCAGCGAGCTGAGGCCGATGGCCAGCCCGATAATGCCGAGCCAGTCCGCCTTGATGAAGGCCGACAGGTCCGCCCGCTCGGGCTTGAGCCCGAAGTACAGCAGCGGCACCAGCACGGCGGTCACCGGCAGGTTCAGGAAGAAGCACCAGCGCCAGTTCACGTTCTCGGCCAGCCAGCCGCCCACCACGGGGCCCAGCAGCGGCCCGAGCAGCACGATCAGGCCGAACATCGACATGCCGATGGGCATCTGGTGGCGCGGCAGCCGGGTACGGACGATGGTCTGCGCGGTGGGGATCATCGCCCCGCCGGCAAAGCCCTGCCCGATCCGGCCGATGACCATCTCCGGCAGCGAATGGGACAGGCCGCACATCATCGAGAACGCCGTGAACAGCAGCGCGTTCCACATCAGGAAGCGGCGCAGCCCGAACACCCGCGTCAACCACGCGGTGAGCGGGATGATGACGATCTCGGCCATCAGGTAGCCGGTGGAGACCCACGTGCCCTCGGTGCCGGCCGCGCCGATCTGCCCCTGGATCTGGGGCAGCGCCGAGTTGGTGATGGAGATGTCGAGCGTGGCCAGCAGCGCGCCGAGCGAGCCGGCGGCCACGGCGATCCAGTCGGCGGCGGAGGCGTTGGCGGGCTTGTCGGCAGGTGGAGTGGCAGGGGCGGCGGGGGCAGCCCCGGCGGGGAGCGCCGCTTCAGCCATGGCGGGCCTCGCCGGCGCGGGCTTGCACCGGATGCAGGTCGCGCGTATCGACATCCACCACCACGGAGAGGCCCGGCATCAGCACCGCGCGTGCCTCCGGGGTCACATCCACATGAATACGTACCGGCACCCGCTGGACGATCTTGGTGAAGTTGCCGGTGGCGTTCTGCGCCGGCAGCAGCGCGAACTGCGAGCCGGTGCCGGGCGAGAGGCTGTCCACCACGCCGTGCAGGTCTTCACCGGGCAGCGCATCCACATGCAGCGTCACGCGCTGGCCGGGGCGCATGCGGCCCACCTGCGTTTCCTTGAAATTGGCGGTCAGGTAGAGGTCCTGCACCGGCACCACGGTCAGCAGGCGCGTGCCGGGCTGGGCGAACTGGCCCACGCGCACGCCCTTGTCGGCCACGCGGCCGGCGTTGGTGGCGCGGACCACGGTGTCGTCCAGGTCGAGCCGGGCCTGCCGCGCGCTGGCCTGCCCCACTTCCAGCTGCGCCTGCGCCTGCTGGAGCCGCGCCTGCAATGTCACCACCTGGCTTTGCTCCACGCGCAGCGCGGCCTCGTTGGCGGCCAGCGTGGTGCCCGCGCGGGTCTGGGCGTTGCGCAGTTCGGCGGTGCGTTCCTCGGTCTCGGCGCCGGACTTCACCAGCGGCGCGTAGCGCTCCACCTGCGAGGCGGCGTAGCGGGCGTTGGCACGGGCGCCGTCCACCTCGGCACCGGCCTGGGCGATGCGGGCCTTTTGCTGGGCGAGGTCGGCCTCGGCCCGCGCCACGTCCGCCTGGCGCGAGGCCACGGTGGCCTGCGCCTCATCGAAGGCAGCCTGGTACTGGCGATTGTCCAGCCGCACCAGCGCCTGGCCGGCGGTGACCTGCTGGTTGTCGCGCACGAAGACTTCGGCCACGTAGCCGCTCACCTTCGGCGCCACCGTCACGCTGTCCGCCTGGAGGTAGGCATCGTCGGTACTTTCGATAAAGCGGCCCACCAGCCACCAGCTCGTGCCGAACACCACGCCGGCCAGCAGCGCGAGCACGCCCAGGGCGAGCAGCACGGTGCGGCGGCGCGAGACGGCACGCGGCCTGCGCGCCGAAGATCCAGCAGAAACGGGAAGGCCGGCAGCCGGATTGGCGGCGGCGGAAGATTGGGGGGCAGACATGGGGGCGCGGGGCTTGGACAGCACTATTGAGGGGGACCGCGCAATTATTCCACTTGGAATAATTGTGTCAACTGATATATTTCTGCCTGCCCACGGACTGAGGAAAACGCAACATGGCCCGACACAAGCCCGCCACCGAAGGGGGTTACCAGCGCGGCGAAGAGACGCGCGCAAGGATCATCGAAGCTGCGCTGCGGCTGTTTGGCGCGCACGGCTTCGACGGGGCCTCCACGCGCGACATCGCCCGCGAGGCCGGGGTCAACGCGCCAGCGCTCCAGTACTACTTCGACAATAAGGAAGGGGTGTATCTGGCGTGCATCGACTATTTCGTGGACCGTGCCTGGGGTCTGCTCGCCGATGTGGTGATCGGCGCCGAGGCCGTCGCGGCCCGCCCGGACGCCACCGACGCCGAACTGATCGACGCCTACCTGGGCCTGCAACTGCGCTTCACCACCTTCCTGCATGAATGCCCGGACACCGACCACTGGCGCCAGTTCATGGCCCGCGAACGTGCCGGGTTGGGGCCGCCCGCCGCGTTCGAGCGCATCGACGCGGGCATCAACCGCCGCATTTTCGCGGTGACATCGCAGGTAATCGGGCGCCTGACCGGCCAGCCGGCCACCGACGAGGCCACGCGCATCCGCACCATCGCCATCGACAGCCAGGTGGCCGCATTCAAGGTCATGCGACGCCACGTACTCAGGGCGCTGAACTGGGACGCCTTCGGTGAAGCCGAGACCGCCCGGGTACGGGAAGTGATCCGTGAGCAGACACGGACGTTGCTCGAAGCCCTCGTTGCGCAGCGCAATGCAAAGGATCTACGAGGGTAGAGCGTTTACTCTAACTCCCGGGGTAGTGGGATGGAACCTTTGTGGTTGTGTCGATAAATCAATAACTTAGGTCATCACACCTTCCAGCCCGCCGGGGCAGACCGTCCACTTTTTCAACGAAATACGATTGCGCGGCGCAAAAAGTCCTTGCCTGTCTATCTAGTAGTAGATAATATTCGAGCCATGGACAGCGCTGCACCACCCGGCAAACAGAAACAAGCCCCGCGATGCAGTACCGGTCCACGCAGTACAAGTTGTCGATCAGTACCGGAAGGCGGTCTTTTTTTTTAGCCCTGAAAATCTACCTACCAGTAGATAGCAGCAAAAGAAGAGACAGCCACAACGCAGCAAAACAACGCAGCACCGACGGCCCCGCGATCCACCTCCTACCGAGATCGCCCGGCCCAAACGAAGACAAGGAGCTACACCATGAACGCCAAGACCATCCTTACCGCCGCCGCCCTCGCCGCCGCCTTCGTGACTGGCGCTGCGCAAGCCGCACCCGCCAACAAGACCGGTGAAGTCTACGGTTACACCTACCGCGTGAACGACGCCCGCAACGCCTTCACCGATGGCGCCCGTGCCAGCGGCGTGAACGAACCGCGCAACCCGTATGTGGATGGTGCCCGCGTTGGCAAGGCTGACCCGTTCACCGACGGTGCCCGTACGGTAGCCGGCCTGGATCTCACCGGTGTCTCGGCCAGCCCGGCCCGCACTGCTGATCCGTACCTGGACGGCGCCCGCCAAGGCACGTTCGACCCGTTCACGGAAGGCGCCCGCACGGTAGCCGGCCTGGATCGCACCGGTGTCTCGGCCAGCCCGGCCCGCACCGCTGATCCGTACCTGGACGGCGCCCGCCAGGGCAAGTTTGACCCGTTCACCGAAGGCGCCAACGCCTGAGTCCCGCCCGATGACGGCGGATTGGCAGCAAGTCAGACAAACGGAGCACTAGCCTCGGGGCTCCCCGAGGCGGGCTCCGGGTTGTCATTCCTGGAGTCCATCATGACTTTCCGTAACAGTGCAGTGATCGTCGGCGGCTGGGTCGCCGTCGTCGTGGCGAGCGGTTCCGCCGCCGCCGTGGTCGCGCAGACGCTGATCTGAACGCCACCCCCCTTCGCCACAGGACCGATTCCGGTCAGCCCTGCAAGACGCCGATGAACGCCGGCAGCGCGTAGGGCTTGCGCAGCGTGACCGCGTTTGGCAATGCGGCACGCTGCACGGGCGTGAGCACCACGTCGTAACCGCTCACGAAGATCACCCGCAGCGCCGGTTGCAGCCGGCAGGCATCCATCGCCAGGTCCACGCCGGAGGCGCCGGACAGCCCCACATCGGTCAGCAGCACATCGACCGGCCCCTCGCGCAGCACGGCCATTGCCTCGGCATCGGTGCTCGCTTCCACCACGCTTAGCCCGAAGGTCCGCATCAGCTCGGCGGTGCTGGCACGCACCAGTGCGTCGTCTTCGACGAAAAGGATGCGTTGCGGCGCCAGTTGCATCGTGGGGGGTGTATCAGGCACCTCCATGGCTATCGAAGCCGGTGCCTCAGGCGCCGCCGGGCCCAATTCGGCCCCGCCGCTCACCAGCACGTGGCGCACCTTGCGGGCAAGCGCCTCACGCGTGTAGGGCTTGCTCAGCAATTCGATGCCCTCGTCGAGCCGCCCGCTGTGGACGATGGCGTTGTCCGTATAGCCCGACGTGAACAGCACCGCGATGCCGGGCAGCCGCTCGCGCACCTTGCGCGCCATTTCGGTGCTGCGCAGCGGGCCGGGCATGACCACATCGCTGAACAGCAGGTCCACCGGCACGCCGCTCTCGACGATGGCCAGCGCGCTCAGCGCGTCGCGCGCCTTCAGCACGCGGTAGCCCAGGCTGGCCAGCATATCCACCACGGTGGCGCGCACGTCCTCGTCATCCTCCACCACCAGCACGGTCTCCGTGCCGCCGCCTGCCGGCCCGGCATCCACATCGGTCTCGAGGTCTTCCTCCTCGCGCACGCGCGGCAGGTAGAGCCGCACCGTGGTGCCCTGCCCCGCCTCGCTGTAGATCTTCACATGCCCGCCGGACTGCCTGACAAAGCCGTACACCATGCTCAGGCCCAGCCCGGTGCCCTGCCCCTCGGGCTTGGTGGTGAAGAACGGCTCGAACACCTGCGCCTGGATCTCGGGCGACATGCCCGTGCCGGTATCGGTCACCGCCACCATCACGTACTGGCCGCGCGCCGCATCGGCATTGCGGCGCGCGTAGGCATCGTCGAGCACCGCGTTGCCGGCCTCGATGGTCAGCCGGCCGTGGCCGTTCATGGCGTCGCGCGCGTTGATCGCCAGGTTCAGCAGCGCGTTTTCCACCTGGAACGGGTCCACCAGCGTGTTCCAGAGGCCGCCCGCCACCACGGTCTCGATCTCGATGCCATCGCCAAGCGCCCGCCGCAGCATGTCGTCCAGCCCGCGGATAAAGCGGCCCAGGTTCACCACCTTCGGCGCCAGCGGCTGGCGCCGGCCGAACGCCAGCAGCTGCGATGCCAGCTTGGCGCCGCGCGCCACCCCGGCCAGGGCGTTGCGCACCCGCGCCTCGGGGCGCTCGTTGCCGGATACATCGCGCGCCAGCAGTTGCAGGTTGCCGCCAATCACCTGGAGCAGGTTGTTGAAGTCGTGCGCCACGCCGCCGGTCAGCTTGCCGATGGCCTCCATCTTCTGCGCCATGCGCAGCGCCTCGTCGGCATGGCGCAGGGCCTCGGCGGCTTCCTTGTCGCTGGTGACGTCGCGGCCCACGCCGTGGATGCGGCCCGTGGCGGGGTCCACCGTGAGCGTCCAGGCCACCCAGCGCAGCCCGCCATCGGCCCGCGTCATGCGGCATTCGTAGCGCACCGCCGTGCCATCGTGGCGCAGCGCGATCATCTGCTCGGTCACCGCCACCAGGTCGTCCGGGTGGACGAAGGCCATGCACGAGCGGCCCAGCAGCGCGCTGTCCGCATAGCCGAGCGTGCGCCGCCAGGACGGGCTGAAGCGTTCGAGCACGCCGTCGAAGCTGGCCACCATCAGCAGGTCTTCGCTCAGCTCCCAGAGGCGGTCGCGGTCTGCCACGGTCTCGGCCACGCGGCGTTCGAGCGAATCGTTCAGCTCGCGCAGCGCCTCCTGCGCCCGGGTGCGCATGGCGATTTCCTCGCGCAGGCGGCGTTCCGTGGTGCGGCGCAGGTGCGACAACTGCAGATTGCTGGCCACCCGGGCCAGCAGCTCGCGCGCGGTGAACGGCTTGGTCAGGTAGTCATCCGCGCCAGTGGCCAGGCCGCTGACGCGCGCTTCCTCGCCCGCGCGGGCGGAGAGCAGCACCACGGGGGTCTCGCGCAGCGCCGCGTCGGCGCGCACGGCCTGCACCAGGGCGAAGCCGTCCAGGCGCGGCATCATCACGTCCGAGACGATCAGGTCCGGCGCGTGCGTGCGGGCCATGTCCAGCGCCTCCTGGCCATCGGCCGCCACCTCCACCGTGTGCCCGGCCGCGCCCAGGATGCGACGCATGTATTCGCGCAGGTCCGCGTTGTCATCGACCACCATCACATGCCCGCGCACCGCGCCGGGCACCGCGTCCGGCGGAGGCGCGAGCATGGCCAGCGCGGCAGCCGGCATCGCCTCTGCCTCGGGGGTCCAGCGCCGCGCGGCTTCCACGTAGGCCAGCGCCTGCTGGCTGGCGTGTGACGACAGGTTTGACGCAGACCCGGATGCGGCTGGCTGCGGCGCGGCCGCCCGGGCCGTGCGCGGCAGCGTGACCACGAAGCACGTGCCTTCGCCCAGTTCGCTCTCCACGCGGATCTCGCCGTCGTGCAGGCGCACCAGTTCCAGCACCAGCGCCAGGCCGATGCCGCTCCCCTCGATCGACCGGCCCACGGCACCGGACACCCGGTGGAAGCGCTCGAACAGGCGGGGCAGCTCATCCGCCGCAATGCCAATGCCGGAATCGCGGATGCTCAACTGCACGCCGCCGTCTTCCGCCTCGCGCACCGCCACCGCAATCGCCCCGGTGTAGGTGAACTTGAAGGCGTTGGAGAGCAGGTTCAGGACGATGGTCTCCCACATGTCGCGGTCCACCGACACGGGGAAACCCAGCGGCGCGCAATCCACCACCAGTTGCAGGCCGGCGCCCTCGATGGCCGAGCGGAACAGCGAGGCCAGCTCGGCCGTGAACGCGGGCAGGTCGGTCGGCTGGGGGTGCTTCTGCACCCGGCCGGCCTCGATCCGCGAGAAGTCGAGCAGCGCATTGACCAGCTTCAGCAGCCGCAGGCCGTTGCGGTGGGTAATCTCCACCAGCTGGCGGTCGGCGTCGCCGGCGCCACCCGTCTCGTCCGCGCGGTTCAGCAGTTCCTCGAGCGGCCCCAGCATCAGCGTCAGCGGCGTGCGGAACTCATGGCTGATATTCGAGAAGAACGTGGTCTTGGCGCGGTCGATCTCGGCCAGCGCCTCGGCGCGGCGGCGCTCTTCCTCATAGGCGTGCGCGTAGCTGATGGCCTGGCCGATCTGGCCCGCCACGAGGTCGAGAAAGGCGCGGTAGCGCTCGCCAAACAGCCGGCACGGGTTCAGGCCGACCACCAGCACGCCGCTGCGGGTGGTTTCGCCCGAAGGCATGACCGGCACCACCGCTGCGTGGCGCGGCGCGAACTGCCACGCGCCGCCGGGCAGCGTCGCCCCGAAGCGCGCGGACAGGTCTTCCACCAGCATCACCTCGCCCTGCGCCAGTACCTCGGCAAACGGCCAGGGGCCGCCGCCGGTGGGGATCTCCGCCGGCGCGGCCGGGTGGCCCACTTCGATGCCATGGTGGCCGCACAGCGTGGCCGTGCCGGCGCCGCGCTCGCCCAGATAGAGCAGCGCGAAAGGAATGTCGAACGGATTGGCGCCCAGCGCGCGCAGGCTCAGCGCGCAGGCTTCGTCCCAGGAGCGGGCATTGGTGGCCGACGAGGCCAGTTCGCGCAGCAGCTTGAGTTGGCGCTCGGCCACCACACGCTCGGTGTCGTCGCTGTTGGCGCAGATGATGCCGCCCGTGCCGCCGTGATCGTCGGGCACCGGGCTGTAGGAGAAGGTGTAGTAGGTCTCCTCGGGGTAGCCGTTGCGCTCCATGATCAGCAGTTTCTGTTCGACGAAGCTGCCTTCGCTGCCCTCCATGGCCGCGTCCAGCATCGGCCCGATCTCTGGCCAGATCTCGCTCCAGACGCGCTCGGTCGGCTCCCCCAGCGACGCCGGATGCTTGCCGCCGATGATCGCCTTGTACGGGTCGTTGTAGAAGAAGCGGAGGTCGGCGCCCCAGCCCACCCAGATCGGCTGGCGCGAGGTCAGCATGATGCGGATGGCCGTCTTCAGGCTCTGCGGCCAGGTCTCGGGCACGCCCAGCGGCGTGGCCGACCAGTCGTGCGCGCGGATCAGCGCGCCCATCTCGCCGCCCCCGGCGAGGAAGGCAGGGGCGATGCCTTCGGCATGGAGCGGCGGCACATTGCCCACCGTGTTCTTCATGGAACCTCCGGATTCCGGCATGTATCTCTCTATTCACTTTTCTGGCATGCGCCGCATGGTGCATTGTCAGCATGCGGGGGCTTCTATAGTCTGCCGGGAAACACCGCGTCAGAAAACCACCCTTGCCGACTATGGAAGCCACGGCCTCCCCCTACCTGATTGCCATCCTGATCACGGCCACGCTGACCATCGTCTGCGTGGCCGTGCACTACGAAGCCCTGCGCCTGATCTCGGCCATGCACCCCCAGCACTGGAGCGGCAAGGTCAACATCGGCGTGATGATCCTGCTCATCATCCTGGCCCACGTGCTGGAAGCGGTGCTGTTCAGCACCGGCTACTGGCTCGGCGCGGACGTGTTCGGCATCGGCGAACTCAAGGGCATGCACGACCATGGGGCAGCGGCCTACGTTTATTTCTCGCTGGAGACCTTCACCACGCAAAGTATCGGCGACATCATTCCGATGGGCCAGTTGCGGCTGGTGGCGTCGGTGCAGCCGCTGGTGGGCCTGATGCTGATCGGCTGGTCCACCTCCTTTACGTTCCTGGTGATGCGGCGCGACTGGCGTACGGACGAACTGGCCGACCGCGACTAGCATGCGGCCACGGTGACTGGACGGTAGGTGGATGGTAGGCAACGGGGGCCGCCGCTGAAATCGGCGTCCTTCCTACACGCTTGTGGGATTCGAGGAAGTTGCGCGGGCGGCGCGCCGGTGAAAAGATGATTTGCCGTCATGCGAACCACAACAATCAACGGGAGGACCCTGACGTGTCCAGACATCCGGAACCCCACTCGCCGCTGGCGGGTTGGCTGACCGCGCTGATGCTCGCGCTGGCCCTGCTGCACGCACCGGCCGCCCGGGCGCAGACGCCCGCGCCGCTGGCCGAATGGCAGTACTCGGTGGGCGTGCCGCTGGTGGAAATGTTCCAGGGCCAGCCCGAGGGCTGGAAATTCCGGCTCGGCGCGGCCATGACCGTGCGGCCGCGCTACGACGGTGCGCACGACTACTACGTCTTCGGCGGGCCGACCATCGACATCCGCTACGCCGACAAGTTCTTCATGTCTACCGGCGAAGGGCTGGGCTGGAACATCGTCTCCAACGACCACTGGCGCGCGGGCATCGCCCTGACCTACGACCTGGGCCGCCGCGAGAAGAAGGACCACGACAACCTGGCCGGCATGGGCAATATCGGCATGGCGGCGGAGACCAAGCTGTTTGTCGATTACGTGGTGTCGAAGTCGTTCCCGCTGGTGATCCGGGCCAACGCGCGGCGCCAGTTCGGAGGCGCCAACGGCTGGATTGGCGACCTGGGCGCCTATATGCCGCTGCCGGGCAGCTCCGAGAAGTTCTTCTGGTTCGCCGGCCCGACCATGACGGTGGCTGATTCCGCCTACATGGGCCGCTGGTTCGGCGTGACGCCCGAGCAGGCGGCGCGCTCCGGCCACCCGGAATACCGCGCCAGCGCCGGCATCAAGTCCTATGGCGGCGGCGTCTCGGCCATCTGGTTCATCAACAAGCACTGGTTCGCCACGGCGGACTTCGGGGTATCGGCGCTGGTGGGCGATGCCAAAAACAGCCCGATCGTGCAGCGGACGACCAACCTGACCGGGGATGTCTCCGTGGTCTACCAGTTCTGACCGATCACCCCTGGGCCGGGCGCCGCAGGTACCCCTCCACCACGCGGCGCAGCCCCGGCAGCTTGCCGGTGAAGAAATGCCCGGCGGCCGGCAGGACCACCACGGGCAGCTCCTGTGGGCGGGCCCAGTCGAAGACGTTGATCAGCGGCACGCGCTCGTCCTTTTCGCCATGCACCACCAGCGTGTGGGCCGGCACGGGCGGGGTGTCGTAGGACAGCGTCTCGGACAGCGCGCCAGCCGGCATGCCGGTCAGGATCAGATGCTGGATCGATTCCGCCGCAGCGTCTCCCGCCGCCGTCAGCCGCGCCACCATCAGCGTCTGCACGAAGGCACCGAACGAGAACCCGGCCAGCGCCACCGGCAGGCCCGGATACTCGGCCTGCAGATGGCGTAGCACCGCTTCCACATCGGTGGACTCGCCGGGGCCGCCATCGTAGGCGCCCTCGCTCTGCCCCACGCCCCGGTAGTTCGGCCGCATCGTCACGAAACCATGGGCCTGGAGCGTGCGCGCCAGCAGTTGGGGGATCTTGTGCTCGGCGGTGCCGCCCTGCCCCGGGTGGGGGTGCGCCACCACGGCAATGCCGACGGGCGGGCCGGCGGGGGTGTCGAGCAGGGTTTCGATCTGGCCGGCGGGGCCGGCAATGAAGACGGGGGTGGAAGCTTGCGTGGTGTAGGCGGAAGACATAAAGCGGGGGCGACGGATGGATGTGCATCCGCAGCATACCCGCTCCCGGCGGGAACGATCAATGGTGGTGACTGGCCTTGACCACCGAGGCGATCTCCTGGCGCCGCACGCTGACCACGTCGTCCAGCTCCAGGCCCTCGGCCACGACCAGCATCTCGGCACCGCGCGTGATGGCATGAATCACGCCGTACCAAAGCTCGGGTCCGGCCACCGCCGTCAGGCGGACGCTGAACTCGGTTTCCATATCCTGGCTGCAAACCGTCACCAGGTCGCCGACCTCGGGCATGGCGGCCTTCTCCGCCAGCAGGGATTCCCGGGCCGCCACCGTCAGTGGCATCTGCGCAATGCCGCGCGCAAACCTCGCTTGCATGGCTGTGTCTCCTGCGCGTTGTTTTCCCTACAAGAATATATAGGGGCGCCCCGAAAAGGCACGGTAAACCGTCACGCCCCGGACACAAGCGATGCGCACGCCGCCCGTGCGGTGCTTCCCGGGTGGCGTGGGTGGCGTGTCAGACGGCGCCGGATTGTGCTCTGCGCCATGGCAGCCATAATGGAAGGATCATACGATCCCGGAGAACCATCATGCAGACCAACCTCCATGTCGTGCCGCACGGCTCCGGTTGGGACGTGATCCACGAGGGCGCCCGCTACGCCGAGTCGCACCATGCCACGCAGGATGAGGCCATCCAGGCCGGCACCGGACTGGCCCGGCGCCAGAAAGTGGAGTTGCTGATCCATGGCGTCGACGGCAAGATCCGCGAACGCGACAGCTACGGCCATGATCCGAGGGAGGTGGCTGGCTAGGTGGGGTCGGACCCACATCCGCAGGCTTCGACTATCCCTTCGGCACCGTCGCAGGAACGCTGCGCCCCAAGCCATGCGGGGCCCGTCCCACAAAGATCCGCGACGGCAGGACGAAGCCGCGTAGCGCCAGCAACTCCAGCGGTCCCTGCCCGACATCGGTGCGCATCAGGTATTTCACGGGATAGCCCATATCCGCTGGCGGTGATCGTCTGGCGGCGCGTGCCATCAGGCTTTCCGCATCGGCATCGGCGCTATCCGGCCCGGTGGCCGCCGCGCGCGTCTCCGGCATTCCATGCCAGGTCAACTGATAGGTCGCACTATCCAGTGGCTCGATACTCGCCCGCTCCAGCATTCGCACCCATCCCCAGTAGCCGCCAAACTCGTAGTGTCGGTTCGTGCCGGCGGCCTCGCTCTGCCATTGCAGGCGAGCACCCGGTTCCTCCACCGTATTGGCCGGCCAGCGCATGGCCTGCCAGCGCTCGCGCTGGTTGTAGTAGTGGAGCTTCTGACCATCCAGGGTCAGCACCGTTTCGGTCAGACCCGGAGACGGGATCGGCTTGACCTCGAAGCGATACTGGGGCTCGCTCTGCGCCATCATGTGGGCCGCCACACGCTGCAGAGCGTTCACTGCCCTGAGGAAGGCCGGGTCGAAGGCGAGTACCTCGCCCCCCGTCTGCCCGCCGGGCGTCACCGGTACCCATTGGTCGCCCTGCAATTCCAGCGCGCCGGCCAGATGGGTGCCGAGGAACGCCGCGAGCAACCCGGTCTGCGGATGCAGGAAGCGTGTCAGTTCCGTCAGCGAGGCATCATTGGCCGTGTCCGCAAAGGGGTAGCGCCCCGCGAACGATCGGCCCCACGCCGTGGCGATACCCTGCCGCCAGGCGTCGTTCAGACTGGCTTGCGCGGGTTGCAACACGGTTTGCATGGCCTGGGCGATGGGGCGCACGAACAGCACCTCGCCCATACCGGCCCATTCACTGCCAAGGCTGGCCGCCATCAACTGTGCATAGGACTGGGTATCGGCCAGCGCTGACGCCTTGCCCTGGAACAGCGCCTGCGCCATCTGCCGCGCCTGTGCATCGGCATCGGCGCTGTGGCTGATCTGTTGCAACCGTAGCCGCAGCGCGGTGGCGCGGTCGAGGAAACGTTGGAGGCTCAGGTCGTCGTTAGTGCCCGGAGCCTGAGCCGTCAGCCGCAGCACCGGGCCGAAGGCGGCGCCAAGCGGCCCTGCCGGATCTGGCTGTGCGGCCTCGGCCCCCGCCGCCTTCCTGCCGAGCAGATCCTGAGCCCTGGCCACGAGCGTATCGGACAGCGAATCCTTGCGCGCGCCAGCACCACCCTGGTTGGCGAGTGATTTCATCAACGCGATCACCGGCGACTGACGTGCATCGGCCATCAGCTTGAGTTGGTCGATGGCTGCGGGAAGCGTCGGCGCCTGCGCCCACTGCATGCTGTTCATGAAGCCGCGCCAGTGGTCCGCATAGTCCGCAAAATACTGTTCGGTCAGCGCGGCCTGCAGGGCCTCGGGCGAGCGGCCCGCGGGCTGTGGCGCGTCCTCCGGCCTGCCGTCGGTCAAGACCCAGTCGCTGGCGACCGTCGTGCGGCTGGCAGCCGTCTCGATCGCGGCGGCGATATCGCCCTCGTAGGCCTGGCGGGTGAAGACGCCGGGCACGCTGGCCGCTGTCCGGACCAGTCCGCGGGCATCCGTGCCGGGGGTCAGCGAGGCCAGGGTCTGGTCTGGGTACTTGCCGTCGAAGCCATCGAGAATGCCCTGATAGATCGCACCCACGGCATTGCGCTCGCCGATGACCGCCAGCAGCGTCTGGCGCGCGCCCGCCACCAACTCGGGCCGCGGGAGGATGCGCCACCCCGGATGGGCCGGCAGGTACTGCGCGTGAAAGCGGAACAGCCGTTCGGCAAGATCCTGCTGCGCGCCGGGCGTCAGCCGCGCGTCGGTAGACCAGTGGCGCGCCAGCTGCGGCGCCAGAAACTCCGGCTCGGCCCGCTCGGGGTGGGCCAGCATCAGGTAGGTCTTGAGCCCTTGCCGACCGTCGAGCGCCCACCGGCTGGTCTCCTCGTCCAGCGCGTTCGTGCGCATCTGCGCCAGGTCGGCCAGCGAGGCTTCCAAATCTTGCTGCACGGGCAAAGTGAGCCACTGGCGGCTGGCCTGCGCATAGGGCTTCCACAGCGCTTCCAGCACCGTCGCATCACGGTTCAGGCCAAAGCGCGTCGCGATGGGCGCATGATGTTCGGTGCGATCGACGTAGCGCTCGATCTGCTGCTGCAGGGCGAGCAGCGCGTGCAGGCGGGCGGCCGAGTCAGGCGCCGACCGGAGGCCGTCGATGACCTGCTGTGCGGCATGAATGTCCCGCCCGTTATGAATGCCGGACGCCAGCATGCCGGCGCTCCACAGGCCGATGGCCGCTAGGGCCACCACCGACAACACCGTGGCCGGATGCCACCCCATGCGCCGCCCGGCATGGCGCCTTGCGGCTGCGCCGATGTGTTGCCAGAGCGGCAGGTCGATGCCGGCCTCGCTCTCTGCATCGCCAATCGCTGCCGGATACCGCGCAAACACGACGCCGCGCAACGGGATGCGCCGCCGGTGGCGGTTCACCCATCCCCCTACCCAATCGGCAATGGCCGTGGCGCGGGTATCGAGACGAGCGGACAGTTCGGCCATGTGGCGATGGCGGGGGTTCTGAATCAGTTGCTCGATGCTGTGATCCGATAGCCGGTTGCGCAGGGTGGTCAGTGCACGCCTGACGGCATCGGCATCCCATCGGCGCGGCAACTCGCAGCCGACTGGCGCGCTATCCCCGTCGGGAGCGGCATTCTCCTGCGCCACATCGATCAGGAAAGCCGGTGCGGACCAGCGCAGTGTCTCGGCGATGCGGGCGAGGGTGAGGGGATGGGGATGCGTGATGTGGCGTTGCGACGGCAGTTCAGCTTCGCCGTTGGTGACGAGCAGCACAGCATCGATGGGACGACGGCGATGAAGTTTATAGAGCTGCGTGAGCCAGGCGATATCCGGTTGGCCGTCCTTGCCTGCCTTGCTCCACAGCAGCACCGCATCAGGGGTGATCAGCCAGCCTTGTCGGTCCAGTCCGGGAACCAGCCGGCCGACTGCCGCGTCGTCCCCAGTCAGCAGTAGCCACGGCAGGGGGTCACGCCAGCGGAAGCCCCTCTGCGCGCGCAGCACTGCCCGGAGTTCTAGCAGATTCTCTACCGCCGACGCAGTGCCGGCCTTAGCCTCCATGATTGCCTCGCTGGCAGCCTCGGGGGGCTCCAATCCCTGCGCTTTAGACGCCTGCTGAACTTCGCGGCGAACCAGTCGCCGCCGAAACAATGCAACAACGGCCCACATCAACGCGCCCAAACCTATGGCTGCAAGCGCTACACGATGCTCAGTCAACCAAGGACGGATCTGACTGGCCTCCACCGAGAGGCCGACGTAGATGGCTGCCGCAACGAACGCGCCCGCAAGAATCAGACATCGTCCCAGTGTGTAGCTTCGCAATTCACGCTCCTCCAGGCTGTACCGGCGCGACCACGCACAAGTGCACGCGCTCCGCGTCGGAGTCCCGCCACGCGACCAACTGATGCGTCTTGCCGTGCCGTGCTGCTTCCAGTGCAAGGGCAAGGGCCATCCATCCGCTGACGGGCCCCGGGACGCCCAGCGCGTCTTCCAGCTGAATAACCGTCTGGCTATCCGCGCCTCCGGTGGATAGCGCGCTTAACATCGCGGCACCGCACGCCCGATTCAAACCGCTTGACCAGACTTGTTGCAAGCTGCCGGGCGCGACCTGCATGTTCAACATCGTCGAAACATCATCGACCATGGCAGAGGATTGCGATGTCATGGGCCGACAGATACGTCCTGCCAACTCCTCAGGCTGCGCGCCAAACACTGAGCGACCGGCCGTGCGGGGACTCAGCAGTATTGCCGCGCCACCTTCGCTGAAGGTGTTCTCGCCGGCATCTGCCCAGATCTGCGCGGCAACAATCAGCTGTGCGGGCATCTGATCCTGACCGAGATTGGCTTCCAGTCGCGCCACGCAGCTTGTGGCGTCGGCAACGCGGATGTCGCAAGCGATCCCAGGCAATGCTTCCACCAGCAGGCGTCCGCTCTCGGCTTTCCATTGGGCCGCGCCCGCCTGTGATGTGCCATCCAGGATCAGCACGACCTCAAGGGACCGAACATTGGCCAGATCATCGGCAAACCGGTCCACCACCAAACCAAGGAGTCGATCCCGCCGGATGTCGGCCTTGTCCTTCTCGCCCCAGTAGAAGCCGACCGAGCGTTGCAGGTTCACCGGCATGGCCACCTCACCCGCGACAAGCTGCTCCGCCGTTTGAATGGTTGGCAGAAACGCGACTGCGCGCACTGCCCCCAGATGATGTCTGGCCCACGCACGCCAAAGTGAAGCCAGCCGCGTCGCCTCCCGCTCGCTCTCTTCGGCAACGACTTGCTTCCGCTCCCACCGCGTGAGGATCATGCCGAATAGCACTGCGCAGACGCTGGCGGGGGCACCGACCAGAAGCAGCCAAAACTTCGGCGTGTGAGTCGATCTGTCTTGCGGCCAGAACAGTAGTACGGCTGCTGCGCCAATCCCCATGATCACGACGAGGATGGGCAGCCATATGTGTAGCTTGAGCGCTTCCGGTCGCTGACGCGGCGGAACGCTGGGGATGGACCACGACATGGATCAACCGGCTGAAAGTGTGGAGTGCGTGGCGAAGATCGTGCATCCGCACGCCGATTTGCAGAGATGGGTGACCAGACGTTTCCCATCGGAAAACATGGTTTCATCAGCCTCGATGATCGGGTTCACGCCATGCCCTTCCCGTGGGCAGTACACGAGATCACCAAGGAGCGCCGCGCGCTTTCCGCCTTCGAAAATGGTGGACGTTGCTGTCATCACATAGCCGCCATGATCGGTCGGATCCCCTTCAAATACGATTGCATTCATGATTTCTCCTCGGTTCGTGGATGGGAAGACGCTGGGCGATGGGGTCATTGCGGCTGTGCGATAGCGTGGTCGATGTTTGCCACACAGCGAACAGTGTGCGATACGTTGAATCCGGGTCCAATGGCGCCCGTTCGGATGTCTTTCCCAGTCATCATGGGATCGCGCTTAAAGCGCTTGATGTTGAGGCCAGAGATATAGTCGCCCCCCGAATATCCCCGAATTGAACGCAAGGATCCGGTCGGCGGCCCCTTCGGATCGTGCTCCGGGCTTACGCGGTACCAGTCCTCGTCATACCAGTCCTGCATCCACTCCCATCCGTTGGCGTTCATGTCATATAACCCGAGCGGATTGGGTGGAAAGATCCCGACCGGGAACAGCATGGCCCGGAGGGCATAGGAAGGTTCATGAGGGCGGGTCCGAACCACCGGCCTGAGCTTTTCCTTTTGCTCATCGGAAGCCATGTTGCGGCCCTTGTCCATATGCCCGTTGTCCGTCGCCCAGAGGAAGTTCTGGCCACGGCTACGGGCGGCGTATTCCCATTGCGCTTCGGTCGGCAGGCCGAAAGGCACGCCGGTCTGCTCGCCGAGCCACTGGCAATAGTCCCTGGCCTGCTGCCAGTACATGCCGGCCGGTACCAGCGGATGGCGGTAGGCGCCCTGTAGCGACTCGTAACCCGGGTCCAACTCCATCCCCGCCCGGGGTCGCCCGGTGGCGTCGGCGAACACGTCGTACTCGGCATAGGTGGTCTTGAACCGGGCAAGGTTGTAACCCGTCAGCGTGACTTTGAAGGGCGGTTTGTTATCGAGTCCGCTCGTGTAGTACAACCCCTCCGGGGTCCACCCGAGCCCGAAATCGCCCATCATGAAGCTGCCGCCTTCGACCCGGATCAGGTCCTTCAGCACCTTGCGCTTGAGCTTTGCTATGCGTTCCTCGATGCTGCCTTCCGTCAAGGCCAGCAGCTCAGCTGTGAGTGCCGGAGGCTGATGCAAGATCGGCGCGTCCTCGCCCGGGTCTTCCGACATGATGGGCTGGCGTGGTGGCTGGACGTCGGCCAATGCTGAGGCCTGCACTTGAGCGGCCCCGAGGAGGAGTGTCAACGCGGCAGCAATGGATACTATCGTTCTGAAGTGCATTCAAGCCTCGCTGGTGTAATAGGCGTTCCAACCGGTGGACGCAAAGAAGGGATGGTCGTTCGCGCCCCGCAGCGCTTCGTAGGCCGGGGAAGTCGCGTCGGCCAGCGCGTAGCCGCGTGGCACAACATCCATCAGATGATTGGCGAAGGCCTGATACCAGCCATCGAAATCGCCATTCATCGCAAGCTTTTCCAGGGCATCGAATTCCCGCAGATAGGGCGATTGATAGACCGGAATATCGATGTCGCGAATGGCTTCCGTCTTGAAGAACGCCCTCAGCTTCGCCCGATTTTCTGCGATATCGCCCTTTGCTCCGCTCCTGCCCACATGCTGGATGATGTTCTCAAGCTCGGGCTTGGATACGGCGGTCTGGATAACGGCCAGCACCGCCTTTCGCTGAGGCCCCAGATAGTTGTCGCCGGCCATCGCACCGCCAGCCACCACATCCGCGTAGCTATGACGCGTCAGTTGATAGATGAGCATGCCCTTTGCCTCGGGCGTGACATACCTCAGTGAATCTGGATTGCCGAGGATACGGTTGGCCATTTCCAGCCTGGCGTTGGCCTTCTGCATGTCCTCGTCGACCTTTGCAACGATTCGTTGAATTTTCTCAGAGGGATCCCCGTAGTAGCTCTCGATTGCGCGGCCGGTTTGCACCGCCAGGAACTGAATACCCTTCAGCGCTTCGAAGGCATCTTCATCGATAATCTTCAGATTCTTGAACTGCCAGTACGCGATGTTGTAAAACAGGCAGCGGAAGAACCGCACCATTTGCTCAGCTCCCACCGCAAAATCCAATCCGCCTTCCGCACCCACGCCCACACACAGGCTGGCGTGCGCCCTGAGTCGAAAGATTCCGCGGGTGTATTCAATCTTGAACTTCGCCCCTGCCCCAATGCCGGCCATTCCCCCGACGGTAGGCGCGATACTCGCAATGCTGGCGAATTCCTTCTTCTCGTCCTTTGGATCCCGCCATTCGAGCTCGCCCGTCAACGTGCCATTGGCTTTCACCCCCGCGAACGCACTGGCGGAGGCATCGAGCGTGGCAACGTCGGCCTCGTCATTGGTATTGATCGACACCGTTTGCTTCCTGCGGGCCTTCTTGTCTTTGCGGCCACGCTTGCCGGCCGCTTTCGGCATGTTCTTGTCCAAAGGCGAGACTTCGATCTTCATGGCCAGTTCGGCGGCAATGCTGGCGCCCACCACGCCCGACACCTCCACGGTGACCCGGCAACGGGCCGCAATCAGCTTGAATGTCCTGCCGTCGCCATCAGTAACGGTCCACAACCAACCGTCCTTGCGTGGAAAGAAGAGGTCGAGCTTCGCCTCAGCCTTGGCAAAGTCCACGGCGGCGTGACCCTCGGCCTTGACGCTGAGGCGGCGATCCATCATCGACATGTCGCCGTTGAGACTGCCGCCATAGGAGAAGCGCATCAGCTGGGCACCCGCGCCAAGCTCGATGTCGGCAATCTGCGCCGCGTCGTATGAAGCCGATCCGTGCCGTTCAAGCTGATGCGCCTGGTTCCAGTTATCTGCCCACTGGCCCAGCGTGATGCTTGCGCCACCCTCCAGATCTTCGCCAAACAGCGTTTTGGGCGTGATGGTGGTCTGTTTGGCGACCTGCTCCTTCACATAGGTGCGCAGCTTTGCCTTGTCCAGGCTCCGCTTCCCGTTATTTCCCTTTTGGTAGACCTCGGACCATTTGGTCTTGTCGGTATCCTTGAACTTCGGCCATTTCGGTTTCAGCTTGCCGGACTCCACGTAGACCAGTTTCTCCGGCATTGTCTTTGGCCACTTCGCGAACTGCCGCAGGCCATCCGCGGATTTGACCGACGCAATCTTTTTCTTGAACGATCCCTCGTCGAAATTTCCCTTCGTATCCTCTGCTGCCTTCCTCCGTTGCTCCTTCCGGTTGTCATGCTTCAAGGCGATCAACTCGACAAGCTTCTTGCCGGCCCCGGCTGCGCTCTGCTTGTCTTCCTTTGGCTTCTCAGGCGCATCGGATGC
>NZ_JBFRHD010000033.1:0-54514 GCF_052115685.1 Cupriavidus sp. 2KB_3 | reverse complement strand
TTGCGTCGTGGCATAGCCGAATACATCCGGTACTACAATCACGACCGCATCAAGCTCAAGCTAAAAGGGCTGAGTCCTGTGCAATACAGGACCCAGCCCTTGGCCGCGGCCTAACTTACCCGTCCAACTTTAGGGGGTCAGTTCAAAGCCGGGCGCCCCTTCATCGGTCTTACTAACGGTCAGACAATACTCAAACCGTAGTCTTGGCCTCCTGCGCCCGCAGGCGAATATGCAGCTCCCGCAGTTGCTTCTCGTCCACCGCCGACGGGGCCTGCGTCAGCAGATCCTGTGCACGCTGGGTCTTCGGGAAGGCAATCACGTCGCGGATGGAATCCGCGCCGGCCATCATCGTCACGATGCGGTCGAGGCCGAAGGCCAGGCCGCCGTGCGGCGGCGCGCCGTATTGCAGTGCGTCCAGCAGGTAGCCGAACTTGGCCCGTGCCTCTTCCTCGCCAATCTTCAGCGCGCGGAACACCTTGCTCTGCACGTCCTCGCGGTAGATACGGACCGAACCGCCGCCCATTTCCCAGCCGTTCAGCACCATGTCGTATGCCTTGGCGATGCACTTGCCCGGATCGGTTTCCAGGTACTGCAGGTGCTCGTCCTTCGGGCTCGTGAACGGGTGGTGCATGGCCACCCAGCGCGCGTCTTCCTCGTCGTACTCGAACATCGGGAAGTCGATCACCCACAGCGGCTTCCACACGTCCTCGAACAGGCCGCTCGACTTGCCGAACTCGGAATGGCCGATCTTCAGGCGCAGGCCGCCGATGGCGTCGTTGACCACCTTGGCCTTGTCGGCGCCGAAGAAGATGATGTCGCCGTCCTGGGCGCCGGTGCGCTTCAGGATCTCGGCAATCGCGGCGTCATGCAGGTTCTTGACGATCGGCGATTGCAGGCCGTCGCGGCCCTTGGCCACTTCGTTGACCTTGATCCAGGCCAGGCCCTTGGCGCCGTAGATGCCCACGAACTGGGTGTAGGCGTCGATTTCGCCACGCGAGATCGAACCGCCGCCCGGCACGCGCAGACCCACCACGCGACCGTTGTCGCTGTTGGCCGGGCCCGAGAACACCTTGAAATCGACGTCCTTCATCACGTCGGTCAGCTCGGTGAACTCAAGCTTCACGCGCAGGTCCGGCTTGTCCGAGCCGAAGCGGGCCATGGCCTCGCGGAACTCCATCACCGGGAACTTGGCGTCCAGGTCCACGTTGATGGCGTTCTTGAACACGGTGCGCATCATGTCCTCGAACAGGTCGCGGATCTCCTGCTCGGTCAGGAACGACGTCTCGCAGTCGATCTGCGTGAATTCGGGCTGGCGGTCAGCGCGCAGGTCCTCGTCGCGGAAGCACTTGGTGATCTGGTAGTAGCGGTCGAAGCCCGACACCATCAGCATCTGCTTGAAGATCTGCGGCGACTGCGGCAGCGCGAAGAAGTGGCCCGGGTTCACGCGCGACGGCACCAGGTAGTCACGCGCGCCTTCGGGCGTGCTCTTGCCCAGCATCGGCGTCTCGATGTCGATGAAACCCTGGGCGTCCAGGTACTTGCGCACTTCCATGGCCACCTTGTAGCGCAGGCGCAGGTTGTACTGCATCTGCGGGCGGCGCAGGTCCAGCACGCGGTGCGTCAGGCGGGTGGTTTCCGACAGGTTGTCGTCGTCCAGCTGGAACGGGGGCGTGACCGACGGATTCAGCACGGTCAGCTCATGGCACAGCACCTCGATCTTGCCCGAGGTCAGGTTGGCGTTCTCCGTGCCGGCCGGGCGCGGGCGTACCTTGCCGGTGATGCGGATGCAGAACTCGTTGCGGATTTCCTCGGCGGCCTTGAACATTTCCGGGCGATCCGGATCGCAGACCACCTGCACCAGGCCCTCGCGGTCTCGCAGATCGACGAAGATCACGCCGCCGTGGTCGCGCCGGCGCTGTACCCAGCCGGTCAGGGCCACTTCCTGGCCGATCAGTTGTTCGGTCACCAGACCGCAGTAGTGAGTACGCATGGAGGACATAGGAGAAATTCCCGGTAATGCGCGGCCGCGAGGCGGCCCGCGCGCAATTCAATGAGTAGGGTTCGAGTCGGCGACCGCAACCGCCGCTTCGGCGGTGTCCGCGGCCTCGGCTGCATCCGCCGGGCGGCCCGGCGTGCCGGACTTGCGGGGCAGCTCCGTCGGCGCCACCACGCCCATCGAGACGATGTACTTGAGCGCGGCGTCGACGGTCATGTCGAGTTCGATGGTGTCGGCCTTGGGCATCATCAGGAAGAAGCCCGAGGTCGGATTCGGCGTGGTCGGCACGTAGACGCTGACGTATTCGCCCTGGAGGTGATTCTGCACGTCTCCGCCGGGCCGGCCAGTCAGAAACGCGATGGTCCACGACCCCTCGCGCGGATACTGCACCAGCAGCGCCTTGCGGAACGCGTTGCCGGACGACGACAGCAGCGTGTCAGAGACCTGCTTCACGCTGGTGTAGATGGGGCCCACCACGGGGATGCGGCCAAGCAGCATCTCCCACCAGCGCACCAGCCGCTGGCCGATGAAGTTGTGCGCCAGCACGCCCACCAGCAGGATGAACAGCAGCGTCAGGATGGCGCCAAGACCGGGAATGCGGCGCCCGAACAGGTTCTCGGGCTGCCACGCCACCGGCAGCAGGGCCATGCTCTGGTCCATCGTGCCGATGATCAGATTGAGCACCCACAGCGTGATGCCCAGCGGCACCAGCACGAGCAGCCCGGTCAGAAACCAGGTCTTGAGGGCGGACGTTTTCTTGGCAACCACGGTCTTGGCCATGAGGTCAGGCGCTGGCGCTGCCGCCCGCCGAGGTGCCGGGCGTAGACGACGTGGACGTGGACGTGGACGACGAAGCCGAAGCCGACGATCCGGACGACTCACCGCCCGAAGCCGGGGCCGGGGCCGATGCCGCCGCGCCGCCCGCGGCAGCCGGCGCGCTGGTGCCGCCGCTGCCGCCACGGAAGTCCGTGACGTACCAGCCCGAGCCCTTGAGCTGGAAGCCGGCGGCGGTCAGTTGTTTCTTGAAGGACCCGGCAGCGCCGCAGGATGGGCAGTCCGTGAGCGGGGCATCGCTCATTTTCTGCAGCACATCGCGCCCGTGGCCGCAGGCGTCGCAACGGTAGGCATAGATCGGCATGATGGTTCTTTTCGCGGAAATCTGGATTGGGAACAACAGGTGGCAGCGCCGGAGGCCATTTGCAATGGCAATTCGCGGAAAAACACCCGCACGGCGATGCAAAGCCTCGGATTATAAACTGTCGGAGCCCGGTCCACCGCCGGGAAAAGAGGCCATTCACGGCGCCTCAGGTCGTCCATAAGGCGCCTGGCGCCCGTTTCATGGGCGCCGCCGGGGTGCCGGACGCGGTTTCATGCCGGGAAGTTACGCAATATGCACTTCCTTGACGCCCGGCCGCTCGCTGATCCATTGCGGCAGCAGCGAGCCGAACACCATGCCGCTGATCGAGAACAGCAGGCCCACCATCTGGGGCGGCACGGCGGCGTCGGCGAAGGCCACCTCGCAGGTCAGCCACGACGCCAGCCCCAGCAGGATGGCCGCCAGCCCGCCCTGGCGCGTGGCGGGCTTCCAGAACAGCCCGAACGCCAGCGGCACGAAGGACGACACCAGCGTCACCTTGTAAGCGTTTTCCACCATGTGGAAGATCGACAGGTGCGAATTCAGCGCAAACAGCGTCACCAGCGTCGTGAAGACCAGCACCACGGCCTGCATCACGCGCAGGAACTGCTTGTCGGTCAGATGGCGGAAGTACGGCCGCAGGATGTTCTCGGCGAAGGTCACGGACGGCGCCAGCAGCGTGGCCGACGCGCAGCTCTTGATGGCCGACAGCAGCGCGCCGAAGAACATCACCTGCGCGAACATCGGCGCATGGGTCAGGATCAGCTGCGGCAGGATCAGCTGCGAGTCCGTGTTGATGTATTTCTCGACCATGCCGGGGTCGATCATCGTGGCCGAATAGGCCAGGAACATCGGGATGAAGGCGAAGAAGAAGTACAGCACGCCGCCCAGCACCGAGGCGCGCCCGGCGATCTGCTCGGTACGCGACGAGGTGACGCGCTGGAACACGTCCTGCTGCGGAATGGAGCCCAGCATCATCGTGAACAGCGCCGCCGCGAAGCCGATGATCTGCACCAGGTCCAGCGACGGCAGGAACTCGAACTTCCCGGCCGCCGCCGCGTGCGACACCACCGCCGTCACGCCGCCAGCCTGCCCGCTGACCTCGTAGCCGATATAGAGCATGCCGACCACGATGATGATCATCTGGATGAAATCGGTCACCGCCACCGACCACATGCCGCCGAACAGCGTGTAGACCAGCACGCTGGCGGCCCCGATCATCATGCCGGCGTCCTGCGACAGCGCGCCGTCGGACACTGTGTAGAACACCAGCCCCAGCGCCTTGATCTGCGCCGCCACCCAGCCGAGGTAGGACACCACGATACATAGCGTGGTCAGTACTTCGGCCACCCGCCCGTAACGGTTGTGATAGTAGTCGCCGATGGTCAGCAGGTTCATCCGGTACAGCGGCCGGGCGAAGAACAGGCCCACCAGGATCAGGCAGAGCGAGGAGCCGAACGGGTCGGACACCACGCCGGAGAGCCCCTCCTTGAGGAACACGGCTGGGATGCCAAGCACGGTTTCGGAGCCGAACCAGGTGGCGAACACCGTGGCGGTGACGATATAGAACGGCAGGCTGCGGCCGGCCACGGCGAAGTCGGCGGTGCCCTTGACGCGCAGCGCCGCCCACAGGCCAATGCCGACGGAGATAACCCAATAGACGATGACGAACCAGATCAGCATGCCGCTGCCCTATCCCAGATTTCCGAAGTTGCGGAGAAATGCCGGCGGATTATAGCGATGCAGACCCGACGGGTCGAAAAAAAATCCCCGGGCGCGGCGAATTCCCCACGCCGGTGCGGGAAGCGCCGCATGGACGACTTGGGAACGGCTCAGGCTGGATTCAGGCCCGGCGGCGCCAGACCTGCCAGCGCTCTTGCCCGGCCGCGAAGACCGGCAGCGGCGCGGCGGACGGCCGGTCCTCCACCAGTTCGAAGGCCGGCGCCAGCAGCCGGTCCAGTTCGGCGCGGGGCATGGCGAACGGGGGCCCGCCGCGCGTCTCGCCTATATAGAAGTAGCCGGCCAGCAATCCGCCCGGCAGCAGCAGCGCCGCCACGCGGTCAGCATAGGGCTGGCGCAGCGCTGGCGGCAGCGCGCACAGGAAGGCGCGCTCGTAGATCAGCTCGCACGGCGGCTCGGGCGTGAAGGCGAAGAAATCCGCCTCCCGCACCACCACGGCGGCAGCCCCAAGCGCCCGCCGTGCCGACGCCACCGCCTCGGCGGAAAAGTCGATGGCCGTCACCGGCCAGCCGCGCGCGTGGAGCCAGCCGGCTTCCCAGCCGTTGCCGCAGCCCGGCACCAGGGTCGGACACGGCGCCAAGCCGGACGCGAAGGTCTCGAACTCGGCCGGCACGCCCTGGGCGTCCCAAGGCGTGAAGTGCCGCGCAAAGCGCTCGTCCCAGAAGGCCGCATCCGCGGCGTTGCGGGTCTCGAATTCGCGTTTCGGGGCGCTAGACATCGTACTCGTCCGATGCTTACCAGTAGCCGGCCCAGGCCAGCGCCTGCACCAGCACGATGCCGGCCAGGAAACCGCCAACCAGCATCAGCGCCGTGGACAGCCGGCGGTTGGTGCGCCGCTGCTCCACCACCAGCTGTGCCAGCAGCCGCTCCTGCTCGCCATTGTTCTGCAGCGCGCGGCGCTCCAGAAACTGGTGCGCCAGGCGGGGGAAGTCAGGCAGCATCTTGGCCCACTGCGGCGCCTCCACCTTGACCCGCTCCCAGGCGCCCTGCCAGCCCACCTGCTCGTACATCCACTTTTCGAGGAACGGCTTGGCGGTCTTCCAGAGATCGAGTTCCGGATCGAGTTGCCGGCCCAGCCCTTCGATATTGAGCAGCGTCTTCTGCAGCAGCACCAGTTGCGGCTGGATCTCGACGTTGAACCGCCGCGAGGTCTGGAACAGCCGCATCAGCACCATGCCAAGCGAGATCTCGCGCAGCGGCTTGTCGAAGTACGGCTCGCAGCAGGCGCGCACGGCTGACTCCAGCTCCTCCACGCGCGTCTCGGCCGGCACCCAGCCCGACTCCACGTGCAGCAGCGCCACGCGGTGGTAGTCGCGTCGGAAAAATGCGATGAAATTCTGCGCGAGGTAGTTCTTGTCGAACTCGGACAGCGCGCCGACGATGCCGAAGTCCAGCGCGATATAGCGCCCGAACGTCTCCGGCTGGATCGACACGAGGATGTTGCCCGGGTGCATGTCGGCGTGGAAGAAGCCGTCGCGGAACACCTGCGTGAAGAAGATCTCCACACCCTCCTCGGCCAGCTGGTGCATGTCCACGCCCGCCGCCTTCAGCGACTCCATGCGCGAGATCGGGATGCCGTGCATCCGCTCCATCACGAACACGTTGCTGGTGCACCAGTCCCAGAACACTTCCGGCACCAGCAGCAGCCCGCTGTCGATGAAGTTGCGGCGCAGCTGGCTGGCGTTGGCGGCCTCGATCATCAGGTCGAGTTCGTCGTGCAGGTACTTGTCGAACTCGGCCACCACCTCGCGCGGCTTGAGCCGGCGGCCATCCACCCAGACGCGCTCGAGCCACGTCGCCATGTCGCGCATCAGCGCCAGGTCGCTGTCGATCACGGGCAGCATGCCGGGCCGCAACACCTTCACGGCCACCTCGCGGCCATGGTTCGGGCCACCGCGCAGCGTGGCGAAGTGCACCTGCGCAATGGACGCGCTGGCCACCGGCGTGTGCTCGAAGTTCTCGAACAATTCCGAAAGCGGCCGGCCGAGCGACTTCTCGATGATCTTGACGGCCAGCACCGGGTCGAACGGCGGCACCTGGTCCTGGAGCATCGCCAGTTCGTCGGCGATGTCGGGCGGCATCAGGTCGCGGCGGGTGGACAGCACCTGCCCGAACTTGACGAAGATCGGCCCGAGCGCGGTCAGCGCCATCCGCAGGCGCTCGCCGCGCGGCTGCTCCAGCTTGCGGCCGATGGTGATGACCTTCACCAGCAGCTTGATGCGCCGGCTCTTGAAGCCGGACAGCACGAGTTCATCGAGCCCGTAATACAGGATGACAAAGACGATCTTGCAGAGACGCAGAAGGCGGGTCATGCGGGTTCTTTACGGTGCGGAGGCAGGCCACGCGCGCAGGCGGCGGCGCAGGCGAAAAGGAGGGGGGACGACGGCCGGGCCATCAGCGGTGTGCGGACGGCAGCTTGCCCGGCGCGGCCGGCTGACGTTCCAGCCGTTCCAGCCGCTTTTCCAGCCGCTCGAGGTCGTCGCGCAGTCGCGCCACGTCATCGGTAAAGCCGTCCAGCGCGGCGTGGCGCACGAGCGTCGGTTGTTCGTCGAGCAGGTATTCCGTCACATTGTCGAGCAGGGCGCGGCCCACACGGGTGGCATTGCCGTGCACCTGGCGCGCGCCATCGACCACGCGTTGCGCCACGCTGTCACTGACCGGGCCGCCCATCACGCCGCGCAGCGCGCGCGCCAGGTCTTCGGCGGCGTCCCAGCGCAGGTTGCGGGCCAGCGTGGACACGGCGTTGGCCAGTTCCGCATCGCCTTCGATCCGCACATGCCGCATCGCGGCGGCCTGCCCGCCCTCGGCCACGTCGGCCACCACCAGTGGCCATTGCTGCAACGGCACCAGCAATGTCACAGCCGGCGCCTCGGCCACCGGAGCCTGTTCGATGCAGCCCTGTTCGGTCACCTTCAGCGCCAGCGCGAAGGCGGCGGCATCGAAGCGGATCACGCGGCCGGCAAAGGGCGACAGCAGCGCGCAGGCCCACGGCTCCTGTTCGATCAGGTGATTGAGTGCGGCGACGATCGGCGCGGCCAGCGGGGAAGGCAAGGCGTTCATGGCGAGCGGTCTGCGGAAATTCGGGCAATAAAAAAGGCCCACGCGCGCGTGGGCCTCCATTCTAAGCTACTCGCCCGCCGCATCCGTGGAAGCGGCGGGGAGATTACGCTCAGGACTCCTGCTGAATGCCGGCCAGCAGCCAGCCACCGTTGCCGCTGGTGGCCTTGGCCAGGTTCCAGACCTCGGCGAACGGCTGGGCCGGCTCGCCCGCGCGCTCGCGGATCATGCCGGCGTAACGCACGCTGGCAATGTGCTGCGTCGGCGTATCCTCGATGCCCAGCAGTTGGGCATCGAGCGTCACGACGTCGGTCTTGTTGACCTCGGCGCCACGCTCGGCCAGATCCATCTTGATCTCGGCGAACATTTCCGGCGTGGTGAATTCGCGGATGTCGTCGAGATTGCCGGCGTCCCAGGCGGCCTGCAGGCGCACGTAGTGAACCTTGGCATTGCGCAGGAAGGCTTCGGTATCGAAGTCGGCCGGTACGCCCCACGGTTGCTGCGATGCAGCAGCCACGGCGCCGGCAGCAGCGCCACCCATTACCGGGCTGGCCGCCGCGCCGCCGTAGGAGGCGGGTTGCGCGGGTTGCGCCGGCTGCTCGGCCTGACGGAAGCTCGGCTCGGCGGTGCGCGACAGGTCATTGCCGCCGAAACCACCCTGGCCGCCCTGGTTGCCCATGCCGGCGTAGGCCGGCTGCTGGCGGCGCGCTGCGCCACCGCGGAACTTGCGGATCAGCCAGAAGGCCAGCAGCGCAATGCCGCCGATCAGGATCAGGTTCGACAGGAAGCTGGCAGCCGCCCCACCCAGGCCAAAGTGCGAGAGCAGGTAGCCCAGGCCCAGACCGGCCGCCAGGCCGCCGAGCATGCCGCCCCAGTTACGCTTGGGTGCTGCAGCCGCCGCACCGCCGGCCGCGCCAGCCGTGGCCGGTGCTGCCTGGTTGGGTTGCTGGGCCGGTTGCTGCGTCGGCGATTGCTGGGCCGGCGCCTGCTGGCGTTGCTGCGTCACGGAGGACGACTGCTTGCCAACACTGCGCGAGCCGCCCAGCCGCTTGGCATTGGCGTCCAGTGCGACCCCCAGCGCCAGCGTCGCGATCAGCGACGCGGCGAGGAATTTTCCACGAAAAGAAGACATTTTCTGCGATCCCCTGTCAGTTTCGGCCATCTAAGGCCGAACATGGCGAATTAGTACTTACGCCCGACGTGGAGCGCCACCACTCCGCCCGTCAGATTGAAGTATTCGACCTTCTCGAGCCCCGCATGTTCCATCAAGCGTACAAGTGAACCCTGGTCTGGATGCATTCTGATCGATTCTGCGAGATAGCGATAGCTCGGGGCATCCCCAGCCACCCGCTCGCCCAGCCACGGCAAGACCTTGAACGAGTAAACATCGTAGGCTTTTTCCAGCGGCTTCCAGACCTTGGAGAACTCCAGCACCATGACCTTGCCGCCCGGCTTCACCACGCGGCGCATCTCGGCCAGGGCCTTGTCCTTGTGGGTCATGTTGCGCAGCCCGAACGCCACCGTCACCAGATCGAAGTAGTTGTCCGGGAAGGGAATCCGCTCGGCGTCGCACAGCGCCACCGGGGTCACCACGCCCTTGTCGAGCAGGCGGTCGCGGCCCACGCGCAGCATGGATTCGTTGATGTCGGTCAGCCAGACCTCGCCGGTCGGGCCGGCCCGCTTGGCAAACGCCTTGGCCAGGTCGCCCGTGCCGCCGGCGATGTCCAGCACCTTCTGGCCCGGGCGCACATTGGCCTGGGCGATGGTGAACATCTTCCAGAGCCGGTGCATGCCGCCGGACATCAGGTCGTTCATCACGTCGTACTTGCTCGCGACCGAATGGAACACGCCGGCTACCTTGCCGGCCTTCTCCGTTTCGTCGACTTTCTCGAACCCGAAGTGGGTCTCGCTCATGTCTGGTACTCCAGGTGCGGATATATATAGGTATAGACGGGGCTTCAGTGGTGATGGCCGCAGGCATGGCCACCGCCGGCCGCCATCGGCGCATCGCGGTCGACGCCGGCGGCTTCGAGCCGCTTCAGGTAGTCGGCCCACAGCGCTTCCTGCTGGTCGCCCAGGCGATACAGCAGCTCCCACGAGTAGATGCCGGTGTCGTGGCCATCGTCGAAGCGGATCAGGATCGCGTAGTTGCCCACGGGCTCCACCGCCGCAATGCCCACCTCGCGCTTGCCGGTCTGGAGCGTTTCCTGGCCCGGGCCATGGCCCTGGACCTCGGCGGAGGGCGAATACACGCGCAGCAGCTCGAACGGCAGGCGCCACGCGCGGCCATTATCGAAGCCGATTTCCAGCACGCGCGACTGCGTATGCACGGTCAGCGCGGTGGGATGGGGGGTGTCTTTCTCTAGGCCAGCCATAGTAGGGTCACGCGGGTAGCGCGTCCAGGGTGTCTTGTACGACCCGATAGCTTACTCCACCGCCCATGCCTTGCCCATTCCGGGGGCCGGCGCCGCTCTCGTCGCGTTCGCCGGCCGGCGCCACGGGCACGTAGCGCAGCCGCCGGTCATGGAAAGCGGCCACGGTACTGCGGTGCGCGATGCTGACGATGGTGGCGTCCGGCAGGCTATCGACCATCAGCTGGTACATGGCGGCCTCGGTTTCCTCGTCGAGCGCCGCGGTGGCCTCGTCCAGGAACAGGAAATCGGGCTTCTGGAGCAGCGCGCGGGCGAAGGCCAGCCGTTGCTGCTCGCCCGGCGAGAGACGCAGCGACCAGTTATCGAACACATCGAGCTGGCTCGCCAGCATGGCCAGCCGGGCCTGGCGCAGCACGTCTTGCAGCGCCTCGCACGAATGCGCCGTGCCGGCGTCCGGGTAGGCCAGCGCATCGGCCAGCGTGCCGATCGGCAGGTAGCTGCGCTGCGGCAGGAACAGCAGGCGCTTGCCCGGCACGGCGATGCGGCCGTTGCCGTAAGGCCAGATCCCGGCCAGCGCGCGGAACAGCACGCTCTTGCCACAGCCGGACGGGCCGCTGACCAGCCACCGCTCGCCCTGCCCGATCGACAGCGAGAACGGCGCCACCAGCGGCCGCTGGCGCGGGTGGATGGGATGTTGCGGATCCACGCCCTCTTCGTCCGGGCTCTTGCCGCCGCGCACCGGCAGCGCCAGCGCGAGGCCGGTCAGGTCGATGCCGTCCTGGCCTTCCGCCACCACCACCTCGATATCGCCCGGGCCCTCTTGCGTCAGGTCCTGGCGCTCGGCCACGCGGATGGCGTCCTGGAAGTCGATCAGACGGTTCGCGGCGGCCTTCCAGCCGACCAGCGTGGCGTAGCTGTCCACGAACCAGGACAGCGCGCCCTGCACCTGCCCGAAGGCGGAATTGATCTGCATCAGCCCGCCCAGCGTGAGCTTGCCGGAGAAGTAGCGCGGCGCGGCCACCAGCAGCGGGAAGATGATCGCGAACTGGCCGTAGCCCGAGTTCACGAAGGTCAGCCGCCGGGTGTAGCGCATCAGCTGGTTCCAGTTCGCCCGGATCCGTTCGAAGCGGGCGCGCAGCCCGGCCTGCTCGGTCGGCTCGCCGCGATACAGCGCCACCGGCTCGCTGTTCTCGCGCAGGCGCACCAGCATGAAACGGAAGTTAGCTTCGTACTGCTCCTGCTGGAAAGAGAGGCCGATCAGCGGCCGTCCCACGAAGTGGGCAATCAGCGAGCCGATCACCGCGTAGCCGGCGGCGAACCAGACCATGTAGCCGGGAATCGTCAGTTCGGTGCCGCCCAGCACGAAGCTGATCGGCCCCGAGACCACCCACAGGATGCCGATGAAGGACACCAGCGTGACCACCGAGTTCAGCAGCCCCATGGAGAGCGTCAGCGCGCCGTCGGTGAACTGGCGCAGGTCGTCGGCCAGACGCTGGTCGGGGTTGTCGGTCGAATGGGTCTGTTCGATACGGTAGTAGGCCTGGTGGCCCAGCCAGCGCTGCATGAACACGCCGGTCATCCACGTCCGCCAGCGCATCTGCAGCATCATCTGGTAGTACTGGCGCGAGATCGCCAGCACGATGAAGCAGGCCGCGATCCACGAGAATCGCAGCAGCAGTTCCTTGAACGAGACGAAGTCGCGCTGCTCCAGGGCGTTGTAGAACACCCGGTTCCACTCGGTCAGCAGCACGTTGATATAGACGATGCCGAGATTGAGCGCGACAACCAGGAGCAGCAGCCCCAGCCCCGCCTTGCGGTCTTCGGATTTCCAGTAAGGCTTGATCAGGTCCCAGGTGGCCGCCAGGCGCAGCCGGCTCTGGATCTTGAGGGCCTCGGCCGGGACGGCCGGGCCGGGCACGGTGACGGACGACGGTGTGGAAGACATGGTGGCGCAGGTGTGGCCCACCGCCGTTCTGGCCAGCGGGCATGTTGTTGTTCGACGGAGGTCAGACGTCGCCGCCCCGTGGCGGGTTCCGTGCCGCCCTCCGGTCAGTCAGCCATGCTCGGTTGTTATTGCAGCCAGACAATCAGTCAGCGGAGGGGATGACGGCAAGCGCGGTGCGCAGCGTCGGCAGCCGCAGGGCCAGCTCCCCGATGCGCGCCGGCTCCGCCGCGCGCTGGGGCGCCGCCCAGATCGCCTCCGGGAAATGCGTGTCCCAGCGGTAGCGCGGAATGATATGCCAGTGCAGGTGCGGCACCATGTTGCCGAGCGCGGCCAGGTTGACCTTGTCCGGCGTCATGACCTCGCGCACGGTGCGCTCCACCCGGGCCACCAGCCGCATCAGCCAGGCCTGGTCGGCATCGTCCAGATCGGTCAGCTCGGCGGCGTGGTCGTTCCAGACGATGCGGCAGAAGCCGGGATGCCGCTCATGCTCGACGAGGATCACGCGGGCGCGATCCCCCATCCAGACCAGTTCGCCGCCATCGGCTTCGCACAGGGGGCAGTTGGGGAGTCGCGTCATGGTGTCCGCCGGAGTCCGCTGGCTGCCTTACACCAGCACGCGCTCGATGCCGCCGGCGTTGGCGCGGGCCACGTACTCGGGCAGCCAGTTCTCGCCCAGCAGGTGCTTGGCCATCTCGATCACGATGTAGTCGGCCGTGACCGAGGCGTCCTCGTTGTAGCGCGACAGCCCCTGCAGGCACGACGGGCAGCTGGTCAGGATCTTCACGTCGCCGGTGAAGCCGTCCGTGCGCAGCTTGTCGGCGCCCTTGCGCATTTCCTCTTCCTTGCGGAAGCGGACCTGCGTGGAGATGTCCGGGCGCGTCACGGCCAAAGTGCCTGATTCGCCACAGCAACGCTCGTTCTTCTCGATCTTGCCAGCGTTGGTGCCCGAGTTTCCGCCCATCAGGTCATTGACCAGCTTGGTCGGATCCATTGTCTTGATCGGGGTGTGGCAGGGGTCGTGGTACATGTAGCGCGTACCGGTCACCCCTTCCAGCTTCACGCCCTTCTCGAGCAGGTATTCGTGGATGTCGATGATGCGGCACCCCGGGAAGATCTTGTCGAATTCATACCCGGCAAGCTGGTCGTAGCACGTGCCGCAGCTGACCACCACGGTCTTGATGTCGAGGTAGTTCAGCGTGTTGGCCACGCGGTGGAACAGCACGCGGTTGTCGCTGACCATCTTCTCGGCCTTGTCGTACTGGCCGTTGCCGCGCTGCGGATAGCCGCAGCACAGGTAGCCCGGCGGCAGCACGGTCTGTACGCCCACGTGCCACAGCATGGCCTGCGTGGCCAGCCCCACCTGCGAGAACAGCCGCTCCGAGCCGCAGCCCGGGAAGTAGAACACCGCCTCGCTCTCGGCCGTGGTCAGCTTCGGGTCGCGGATGATCGGCACGATCTCGTTGTCCTCGATGTCCAGCAGCGCACGGGCCGTCTTCTTGGGCAGGTTGCCCGGCATCTTCTTGTTGATGAAGTGGATTACCTGCTGCTGCACCGGCGGCTTGCCCACCGTGGCCGGCGGGTGCTGGGTCTGCTTGCGGGCGAACTTCTTCAGCACCTCGTTGCCGAGCCGCTGGGCCTTGTAGCCAAGCCCGATCATCGCCGTGCGGGTCAGGTTGATGGTCTGCGGGTTGGTCGCGTTCAGGAAGAACATCGACGCCGCGGTGCCCGGGTTGAACTTCTTCTGGCCCATCTTGCGCAGCAGGTTGCGCATGTTCATGGACACATCGCCGAAGTCGATCTTCACCGGGCACGGCGTCACGCACTTGTGGCAGACCGTGCAGTGGTCGGCCACGTCCGAGAACTCGTCCCAGTGCTTGATGGACACGCCCCGGCGCGTCTGCTCCTCATACAGGAAGGCCTCGATCAGCAGCGAGGTGGCCAGGATCTTGTTGCGCGGGCTGTACAGCAGGTTGGCGCGCGGCACGTGGGTGGCGCACACCGGCTTGCACTTGCCGCAGCGCAGGCAGTCCTTCACGCTCTCGGCAATCGCGCCGATGTCGCTCTGCTGCATGATGATGGACTCGTGCCCCATCAGGCCGAACGACGGCGTGTACGCATTGCGCAGGTCGGCGCCCGGCAGCAGCTTGCCCTTGTTGAAGCGGCCCTGCGGGTCCACGCGTTGCTTGTAGGCGCGGAATTCGCCGATCTCGTCCTCGGTCAGGAACTCCAGCTTGGTGATGCCGATGCCGTGCTCGCCCGAGATCACGCCGTCCAGCGAACGCGCCAGCGCCATGATGCGGGCCACCGCGCGGTGGGCGTCCTGCAGCATGGCGTAGTCGTCCGAGTTCACCGGGATGTTGGTGTGGACGTTGCCGTCGCCGGCATGCATGTGCAGCGCCACGAACACGCGGCCGCGCAGCACCTGCTTGTGGATCTTCTGCGCCTCGTCCAGGATCGGCTTGAACTCGCCGCCGTTGAAGATCTTGCGCAGCTCGGCACGGACCTCGCTCTTCCAGCTCACGCGGATGGTGCGGTCCTGCAGCAGGTGGAACACGTTCGCGTCCGGCTGCTGGTGCAGGCGTTCCTCGAACGCCGGGCCGAGCAGGCCCAGGCCGTGGCCGATCAGCGCGGCGCGCGCGGTGGCGAGCGGCACGTCCAGGTGGTCCTGCAGGTAGCGCCAGCGCGCACGCACCTCGCGCAGCAGCGTCAGCGCGTGCTGCACGCGGTCTTCCAGCAGTTCGGCGCTCGGAATCTCGTTGGCGTCGTCGCTGCGGCCCAGCGGCAGGTTGCCGCGCGCGAAAAACGCTTCCAGCTCGTCGGCCAGCTTGAGCTTGTTCTTGATCGACAGCTCGATATTGATGCGCTCGATGCCGTCGGTGTACTCGCCCATCCGCGGCAGCGGAATCACCACGTCCTCGTTGATCTTGAAGGCGTTGGTGTGGCGTGCGATGGCAGCCGTGCGCGAGCGGTCGAGCCAGAACTTCTTGCGGGCCTCCGGGCTCACCGCGACGAAGCCTTCGCCGCTCTTGCCGTTGGCCATGCGGATCACTTCCGAGGTGGCGCGCGCCACGGCGTCCTCGTCGTCGCCGACGATGTCACCGATCAGCACCATCTTCGGGAAGGCGTTGCGCTTGCTTTTGGTGGCGTAGCCCACGGCGCGCAGGTAGCGCTCGTCCAGGTGCTCCAGGCCGGCCAGGATGGCGCCGCCCTCGCGCTTGGACTCGCCGTCCAGGTAATCCTTGATCTCGACGATGCTCGGAATCGCATCGCGCGGCTGGCCGAAGAACTCCAGGCAGACCGTGCGCACGTGCTTGGGCATGCGGTGCAGGATCCAGCGCGCGCTGGTGATGATGCCGTCGCAACCTTCCTTCTGCACGCCGGGCAGGCCGGCCAGGAACTTGTCCGTGACGTCCTTGCCCAGCCCCTCCTTGCGGAACTTGCGGCCCTCGATGGCCAGCGTCTCGGTGCGCAGCACCTTGTCGCCCGGCGCGCGGTTGCCGTCGGACCACTTCAGTTCGAAGGTGGCCACGGGCACGTCGTGGATCTTGCCGAGGTTGTGGTCCAGGCGCGTGATCTCGAGCCAGTTGCCCTCGGGATCGACCATGCGCCACCAGGCCAGGTTGTCGAGCGCGGTACCCCACAGCACGGCCTTCTTGCCGCCGGCGTTCATCGCCACGTTGCCGCCGATGCACGAGGCATCGATCGAGGTGGGGTCCACCGCGAACACCAGGCCGGCCTTGTCGGCCGCGTCCGCCACGCGGCGCGTGACCACGCCGGCGCCGGAGAAGATCGTCGCCACCTTGTGGTCCACGCCGGGCAGATCGGTCTGCTCGACCGGGCCCAGCTGCTCGAGCTTCTCGGTGTTGATGACGGCCGAGAACGGCGTCAGCGGCACGGCGCCACCGGTGTAGCCGGTGCCGCCCCCGCGCGGGATGATGGTCAGGCCGAGTTCGAAGCAGCCCTTGACCAGGCCGGCGATCTCTTCCTCGCTGTCCGGGGTCAGCACGACGAACGGGTATTCCACGCGCCAGTCAGTGGCGTCGGTCACGTGCGAGACGCGCGACAGCCCATCGAACTTGATGTTGTCCTTCTGCGTGACCTTGCCCAGCACGCGTTGCGCGCGCTTGCGCAGCTCGTAGGCATCGGCAAATTCCTGCTTGAACGACTCGATGGCCTGCTTGGCGAAGGCCACCAGCTGCTCCACCCGGTGCGAGCGGTCCTCGGCGGCCGGCTCGGCGTGCTCGGCACGGTCGGCGGCGCGGCGCTTCTCGATCTCGCTCAGGCGGTGGTGCAGCGCGCTGACCAGCATCTGGCGGCGCTTGGGGTTTTCGAGCAGGTCGTCCTGGAGGTACGGATTGCGGCGCACGACCCAGATGTCGCCGAGCACTTCGTACAGCATCCGTGCGGAGCGGCCAGTGCGGCGCTCGCCACGCAGTTCATCCAGAATGCGCCAGGCTTCCTCGCCCAGCAGGCGGATAACGATCTCGCGGTCCGAGAAGGACGTGTAGTTATAGGGGATCTCACGCAGGCGCGCGGGGGCGTCCTGTGCGGCGAGCTTGGCATCGAGCACGAGTGGGGCGTTCATGGCGGGACCGCTTCCTGCTGCGCACGGGGACAGTGCGCGATTGTCGTTCATTGAAGCGCGATTGTACTGCAACGGCCCGCTTCGCTGCACCGCAACAAGGCATAAGGGGCGGTTCGGTCAGAACCATTGACGGATCGCTTCCCCCACGCCGTGCCAGAACGAGTCCGGAATCCACATCAGGCTGGCCGTCATCACAAGGTAGCGGAAGAACTTGCCGATCGCCATATAACCCAGGCTGGGCCAGAACGGCAGCCGCAGCCATCCCGCCAATGTGCACAATGGATCACCTATAGCAGGCAACCAGGACAGCAACAACGTGGGCGGGCCCAGCCGGCGCATCCAGCGGAAGTATTTGGCGTCCAGCTTGGGCTTGTGCTTCTTCACCGGGTGGCCGCGATGCTCGGCGTGCTCCCGCTCGTGCTGCAGGTGCTGGCGCCGCTGGCGGTAGCGCACCAGCGCCAGCTTGGCGGCGTAGCCGAGCCACCAGTCGATGGCCCCGCCCACGGTATTGCCCACCGTGGCCACGAGGATGGCCGGCCAGAACATGTCCGGGTTGAGCTTGATATAGCCAAACACGGCCGGCTCGGAGCCCAGCGGCAGCAGCGTGGCCGAGACCAGGCTGACCACGAAGATGGCCGGCAGGCCCACGCTGGGCAGGGCGACGGTTCCAAACAGCCAGTCGATGAACGCTTGCATGGTCCGGGGGACGGGTCGATGTGCGCCGGGCCGCCCCATACCGGGGAACCCGCATGGCAGCACCGGGGGTTTTGTGATTTACTGTTAGAGCCGGTTCTGGCCAATCGTTCACGGCCGCGTCGCGGAATTCGCCACGCCGAGCACCGCCGGCAAGACCGGGCCCCAGGCCCGGCAGCACCAATATCACGAAATAGCCGTAGCAACCAAGCGGCAGTACCGCGTCGTGGCCCGTCCCGCGCAGTCGTTCGGGATTTTTGCGGCAGGCCATGCGCGTCCACCCCATATTGGAGACAAGCATGGCGATTGCGATCCGCCTGACGGTCAATGGCAAGCCCGTTGACGCGCAGGTAGAACCCCACACCCTCCTGGTCCAGTTCCTGCGCGAAACCCTGCGCCTCACCGGCACGCACGTGGGCTGCGACACCGCCCAGTGCGGCGCCTGCACCGTCCACCTCGACGGCCGGGCGGTGAAGTCGTGCAACATGCTGGCGCTCCAGGCGGACGGCGCCAAGGTCACCACCATCGAGGGCCTGGCGCCGGACGGGCAACTCCATCCGATGCAGGAAGCGTTCCGCGAGTGCCACGGCCTGCAATGCGGCTTCTGCACGCCGGGCATGGTGATGGCCGCCACCGCACTGCTGCGCGAGCGCCCCAACGCCGACGCCCAGGCCATCCGCGAGCAGCTGGAAGGCAATATGTGCCGCTGCACCGGCTACCAGAACATCGTCCGCGCCGTGCAGCAGGGCCAATCCAGCATGCGCAGCGGCCAGGCCGTCGCCAGTGCGGAATAGGAGCCGACCATGAACGCACCCGAGAAGTTGATCGGCGCGCCGGTCCGCCGCAAGGAGGACTACCGCTTCCTGACCGGCAACGGCCAGTACACCGACGACGTGACCCTGCCACGCCAGAGCTACGCCTGTTTCGTCCGCTCGCCGCACGCCCACGCGCGCATCCGGTCCATCGACAAGACCGAGGCGCTGGCCTCGCCCGGCGTGATTGCCGTGCTCACCGGCGAGGAAATGGCCGCCGACAAGGTGGGCGGCCTGCCCTGCGGCTGGCTGATCCACAGCATCGACGGCACGCCGATGAAGGAACCGCCCCACCCCGCACTCGCGCACGGCAAGGCCCGCCACGTGGGCGACCAGGTGGCGCTGGTCATCGCCGAATCGCTCCAGCAGGCGCGTGACGCCGCCGAGAAGGTGGATGTCGACTACGAGGAACTGCCCGCCGTGGTCAGCCCGGCGGACGCCGCCGCGGCCACCACGCTGGTCCACGACGACGTGCCGGCCAACACCTGCTACACCTGGGGCCATGGCGACAAGGCCGCCACGGACGCCGCCTTCGGCAAGGCGGCGCACGTGACCACGCTCGATATCATCAACAACCGGCTGATCCCGAACGCGATCGAACCGCGCGCGGTCAACGCCAGCTACACGCGCCAGGACGACAGCTACACGGTCTACGTGTCGAACCAGAACCCGCACGTGGAGCGGCTGCTGATGGGCGCCTTCGTGCTCGGGCTGCCGGAGTCCCGGCTGCGCATCATCGCGCCGGACGTGGGCGGCGGTTTCGGCTCGAAGATCTTCCTCTACCCCGAGGACGTGGCGCTGACCTGGGCGTCGAAGAAAATCGGCCGGCCGGTGAAATGGACCGCCGAGCGGTCCGAGTCCTTCCTGACCGACGCGCACGGCCGCGACCACGTGACCAAGGCCGAGTTGGCGCTGGACGCCGATGGCAAGTTCCTGGCCATGCGCGTGCACACGGTGGCGAACATGGGCGCCTACCTGTCCACCTTCGCCAGCAGCGTACCGACCATCCTCTACGCCACGCTGCTGGCCGGCCAGTACGCCACGCCGGCGATCTATGCCGAGGTCAAGGCGGTGTTCACCAACACCTCGCCGGTCGATGCGTACCGGGGCGCGGGCCGCCCGGAGGCCACCTACGTGGTCGAGCGGCTGGTGGAGACCGCCGCGCGCGAGATGAACATCGACCCCGCCACGCTGCGGCGCAAGAACTTCATCCACGACTTCCCGTACGCCACGCCGGTGGGCCTGACCTACGACACCGGCGACTACGAGCCGTGCCTGGCGCGTGCCGAGGAACTGGCCGACGTGGCCGGCTTCCCGGCCCGGCGCGAGGCGGCGAAGCAGCGCGGCAAGCTGCGCGGGCTGGGCTACTCCTGCTACATCGAGGCGTGCGGGCTGGCGCCATCGAACATCGCCGGGGCGCTCGGCGCGCGGGCGGGCCTGTTCGAAGTGGGCGAGATCCGCGTCCATCCCACCGGCACGGTGACCGTGTTCACCGGCTCCCACAGCCATGGGCAAGGCCACGAGACCACCTTCGCGCAGATCGTGGCGGACCGGCTCGGCATCGGGCTGGAGGCGGTGGAGATCGTCCATGGCGATACCGGCCGGGTGCCGTTCGGCATGGGCACCTATGGCTCGCGCTCGCTGGCGGTGGGCGGCTCGGCAATCATGAAGGCGCTGGACAAGGTGGAGGCGAAGGCCAAGAAAATCGCCGCGCATCTGCTGGAGGCGTCCGACGCCGACATCGAGTTCCAGGACGGCGTGTTCCGCGTGGCTGGCACCGATCGCACCAAGACCTTCGGCGAGGTGGCGCTGACCGCCTACGTGCCGCACAACTACCCGCTCGACAAACTCGAGCCGGGCCTGAACGAGAACGCGTTCTACGATCCGACCAACTTCACCTACCCGTCCGGCGCCTATGTCTGCGAGGTGGAGGTGGACCCCGACACCGGCGAGTCGCAGGTGGTCAAGTTCACCGCCGTGGACGACTTCGGCAACATCATCAATCCGATGATCGTGGAAGGCCAGGTGCATGGCGGCATCGGCCAGGGGCTGGGCCAGGCCATGCTGGAGCAGTGCGTGTACGACCCCGACAGCGGCCAGCTGCTGACCGGCTCCTACATGGACTACGCCATGCCGCGCGCGGCCGACCTGCCCGACTTCACCGTGGAGACCGCCAAGGGCACGCCGTGCACGCACAACCCGCTCGGCGTGAAGGGCTGCGGGGAGGCCGGGGCCATTGGTTCGCCACCGGCGTTCATCAACGCGCTGGTCGATGCCCTGGCGCCGCTCGGCGTGCGCGACGTGCAGATGCCGGCCACGCCGCACCGCGTGTGGCAGGCCATCCAGTCCGCACAATCCACATCGGCCTGAATCGGGAGGAAGACATCATGTACGCATTCCAGTTCGAACGCGCCACGGATGCCAAGGCCGCCGTGGCCAAGCTCAAGGCGGACGCCGACGCCAAGTTCCTGGCCGGCGGCCAGAGCCTGCTCGCGGCAATGAAGCTGCGGCTGGCGGCGCCCAGCATGCTGGTGGACGTCTCGCGCATCCCGGGCATGGCGGACATCCGCGTGGAGGGCGACGAGTTGGTCATCGGCGCCGCCGCGCGCCATGCCGACGTGGCCGCCCATGCGGAAGTCATGCGCCGCATTCCGGCGCTGGCGGCCATGGCCAACGGCATCGGCGACCGCCAGGTGCGGGCCATGGGCACCATCGGCGGCTCGCTGGCCAACGACGACCCCGGCGCCGACTACCCGGCCGCCGTGCTGGGCCTCAACGCCACCGTGGTCACCGACCGGCGCAACATCGCCGCGGACAGCTTCTTCAAGGGGCTCTATGAAACGGCGCTAGCGCCCGACGAGCTGATCACGGCGGTCCGCTTCCCCACCCCGGACCAGGCCGCCTACATCAAGTTCCGCAACCCGGCCTCGCGCTTCGCGCTGGTCGGCGTGATGGTGGCGCGCACCGGCAAGCTGGTGCGCGTGGCCATCACCGGCGCGGCAGACAGCGTGTTCCGCGCGCCCGACCTGGAACAGGCCCTGACCGCCAGCTTCACCCCCGCCGCCGCCCGCGCGGTCAAGGTGGACGCCGCCCGGCTCAACACCGACCTGCACGCGTCAGCGGAATATCGCGCGCATCTGATCCCGGTACTGACGGCGAGGGCGGTGGAGCAGGCGTTGAAGGGTTGATGCTTGGCTATGGCCCCCATCCTCCGGGATGGGGAGCAAACAGCCAGCCCTACCCGACTACGACAGGTGCCAGAAATTGGCGCGGTCGGTCCGATAGGTCGCGGCAGCGTTGTTGAAGTAGCACTGGTCGTAGCAGTGGGCGCCGTCCCATAAGGTGGCGTGTCCCTTGGCGTCCGTCCAACCCGATATTTCGAAGACCAGCAGCCCTCGCTGTCCGGCCAGCACGCCGCCGTCGGAAGGCGGATGCGCAACTATCTCCGGCCAGCCCAATTGAAGCCTGAGGTAGTCGAGCACCCTCTCGATGCGATAGAAGTACCAGTTGCCATCCGCACCGGAAACAGTTTCCTTCTTCACAAAGGGGATCCGCGCACCGGTCTGGTTCAGGACGTAGCTGATGCGCACGGCGCAGGTGTTCTCCCAACGCCGCTTCGGATCCGGGTGCAGGATATTGCGCTTCACCATGCCGCCAATCACGTTCGTCACGCGCACAGAGGAATTGGAGGGGTCGTAAATGCGATTGGCCGCAGTCCAGGCAGCATGAAAGGATGGTCTCGTCATCATCGCTCCTTTCGATAGGTCCGGTTCGGACTCGGGACGTAACGCTTGACCTGTTCCTCGAGCGCTTTGCTGTGAAAGAGGTCCAGGCACTTCAGCAGGCGGAATTCCTGGCCCCTCGCATGGCGCTTCAGTCGAGGGTCGTGGTAGTCGCGGGCCAGAAAGCGTTCGATGAGAGGCGGGATCCCATCGTTACTGGATGCCAGGTCGTAGTAGAGCGATGCGCTCAGTTCATCCGCCGTCTGGCTTGCATCGGCCGATGCGGCGGCATCGCCTTCGTATGCCCGGGCGATGCAGCGCACCAGCACCATGTCCTTGTAGTTCTGGCCGTACGTCCGGCCCGCCGCTTGGGGCCCGTTCTCGGAAGCCTCCTTCGCGCGGCTTTCCCCGGTGGCGAGTGCGGCGGCCAGCAATAGCCCAATGCATGTGGATCTTTTCATCGAAAGGCACCCATCTTCAGAACGCCTGCTGAAGCAGATCGACCACGTCGACGCTGACCGGCGTTGTATTGCCGTTCTGGCGGTACACGCCGGCCTTGAAGTACGGAAACTGGTCGTTATGGCTACCGAGCGGCACGATGCTGTCCCGTACGAGGTCCACGGACCTGCCGCCCGGGGGCGTCGCCATGACCGTCAGGGAGGACGTCGGGTCTTCCAGGGTCGGCCATTTCACGCGGACGCGGAACACCATCGGCACGTTGGCGCGGATGACCCCCTCACCCAATTTCTCGCGGTACAGGACGGTGACGGTCTTGCCGTTGTCACAGCGCTTGGTATCCCCCACCCGCACGGTGTTGACGCGGACGTTGCAGCCGGTGGCGTCGCTGTACTGGGTAGGCTGGTTGTGCGCGTCCGTCAGGCTGCTGGTCGCGACGAGGGAGAAGTAGCCGTCCTTGAAGCGGAAGCTCAGCGGCGGCTGGACGCTGCCTTCGAAGCGGGCGCCTTGTTTGATCAGGTCGTTGTAGGCCGGCGCGTTGCGCGGCGAACGGCCTATCTCGCCCGAATTCCGGTTGCAGCTGTTGGCGTCCCGCGTGCTGTAGGGCTTGCAGTAGAGGTCCTTGTCGTCCACGGCGTGGAACTGGGCGACGATGGCGTCCCAGTTGGTGTACGGGGCGCCGGGCGAGTCATTGAAGCGTAGCGTGAAAGCGAGGTCGATCTGGCGTGGGCTTTTCTGCGCGCAGTCTCGAAAGATATCGTGCGCCGCTTCGCGGAAGGCCTGCTCCTGGGGTGACAGCTTGCCGAATTCCGCCGGCGTCAGGAAGCAGTTCGACACCTCCTGCCGGCCGCGCTTGCCGTTCGCCAGCGTGTTGTCCTGGGCACCGAACAGCTGTAGCCGGAGGCCCTGATGGAAACTGTAGCGGGACGCCTTGCCCTTGCCGTTGTTGCCGATCGGCACGACCTGCACCTCCCACCGGGTACCCGGGCGGAAGTACCTGACGCAGTTCCGGTGGTAGACCTGTTCCTGCACGGCATTGTAGTTGCCGAAGAGCCGACGGTGGCCATCCACGCGGCACTGGGCGACTTCCGCCGCATGGAGCGGCGTGGCAGCGCCCAGTAGAAGACAAGGCAAAAGGATGCGCTTCATGGTGTCTTTCCTTCTTTCTGTTCAGCGGGTGACCCGGTCGGACCGGGCCTTGCGCAGCATGACCAGAGGCCGACTTCCCGCCAATCGCAAAACATCGTAAAAAACACCGGACCTGATCTCGCGCAAGTCCCAGCCATTTCGCATACTATTTCCAGAGAAGCGCCCGACTGGCCCCCCACGTATCGCGCCGAGGATCGCCCCCCCATGCTTCCCGCCTCTATCGACGACACCGCCGCCCTGCTGCACCGCCAGCAGTATTTCGCCGACCGCGAGACGGCGACCGTGCTTTATCTCGCCCTGCGCATGCAGCGGCCGCTGTTCCTGGAGGGCGAGCCCGGCGTGGGCAAGACGGCGCTCGCGCAGGCCATGGCGGCGGCGCTGGGTACGCGGCTGTTGCGGCTGCAGTGCTACGAGGGGCTCGATGCCGCCAGCGCGCTCTACGAATGGGATTACCCGCGCCAGATCATGGCGCTGCGGCTGGCCGAGGCGCGCGGCGAGCGGCCCGAGCAGCAGTCGCTCTATCATGACGATTTCCTGCTCAAGCGCCCCCTGCTCGAAGCCCTGCTGCCCGACCCCGCTGCGCCGGGCGTGCCGCGCGTGCTGTTGATCGACGAGATCGACCGGGCCGACGAGCCGTTCGAGGCCTTCCTGCTCGAAGTGCTGTCCGAATACCAGGTGTCGATTCCCGAGATTGGCGTGGTACGGGCCGAGCGGCCGCCGCTGATCGTGGTCACCTCCAACCGCACGCGCGAGGTGCACGACGCGCTCAAGCGGCGCTGTCTCTACCAGTGGATGGGCTACCCGGACCGCCAGCGCGAGCTGGAGATCGTGGCCGCCCGCGCGCCCGAGGCGGCGGTGGCGCTGCAGCATCAAGCGATCGACTTCATCCACCGGCTGCGCGGCATCGACCTGTTCAAGGCGCCCGGCATTGCCGAGGCGATCGACTGGTGCCGCGCGCTGGCCGCGCTGGGCGTGACCGAACTGGACCCCCAGTCGGTGCGCGACACGCTGGGCGTGCTGCTGAAATACCAGGACGACCTCGCTCGCGCCGATGGCCCCACGGTGGCCGAACTGCTCGCCGGTGCCCCGCCGGAGCGCTAGCGCCATGCCGCACGCTACCCCGGCCACCCCGGCCCTCCCCATGCTCGCGCGCAACGTCACGCATTTCATGCGGCTGTTGCGCGATGCCGGCTTCGGGCTGTCGCCGGCGCATGCCGTGGATGCGCTCGACGCGCTGCGCCACATCGATATCGGCGCGCGCGGCGAGGTGCGCGCCGCGCTGGCCGCGCTGGTGCTGTCCGGCCCCGACCAGCGCCCGCTCTTCGACGCCGCCTTCGACCTGTTCTGGCGCGACCCGGACTGGGAAGGCAAGATGCGCGCGATGCTGCTGCCGCGCGTGGATGCCGGCGCGCCGCCGCCCAGGCGCAGCAACCGGCTCGCCGATGCCCTCGCCGCGCGCCAGCCGCCGCCATCGCCCGGCCAGCCCAACCCGCCCGCCCGCGAGGAGCGCTTCACCGCCCCGCTGACGTTTTCCGATCAGGAGCGACTGGCTCAGCGCGATTTCGAGACGCTGACCGCCGAGGAATGGCGCGCGCTGCAACACCTCGTGCGCACCCGGCGCGCCCATCTGGCGCTCCAGCGCACGCGCCGGCTGCGCGCCGCCGCCGGCGGCACCCACGCCGACCTGCGCGCCAGCGCGCGGCTGGCCGTGCGCCAGCATGGCGAATGGCTGCGCTGGAAATACCGCAAGCATGCCGAGCGCAAGCCGCCGGTGGTGCTGCTGCTCGACATCTCGGGCTCGATGAGCCAGTACTCGCGCGCGGTGCTCTACTTCTGCCACGCGCTGATGCAGTCGCGCGAGCGCATGCACGTGTTCCTGTTCGGCACCCGGCTGACCAACGTCACGCGGGCGCTGCGCGAGCGCGATCCCGACGAGGCCGTCGCGCTCATCACCGGCCAGGTGCGCGACTGGGCCGGCGGCACGCGCATCGGCGCGGCGCTGGCGCAGTTCAACCGCCAGTGGGCGCGCCGCACGCTGTCCGGCCGCGCCACGGTGCTGCTGGTCAGCGACGGCATCGATTTGGAACACATCGACCTGCTCGACGCCGAGATGGCGCGCCTGCGCCGTTTTGCGCACCGCATCATCTGGTTGAACCCGCTGCTGCGCTACGCCGGCTTCTCGCCGCAGGCGCGCGGCATGCAGGCCATCCTGCCGCACGTGGACGCGCTGCGCCCCGCACACAACCTCGACAGCCTGTTCGCGCTCGAATCCCTGCTGGCGGACGACGCGCGCCGGCCCTTCATCCCAACGCCCAAAGGAAGCCCCCCATGGAGATGACCCAGACCCAGCGCCTGCCCGTGCCCCGTGACGTGGCATGGGGAGCCTTGAACGACACGGACGTCCTCAAGCAATGTATTCCGGGATGTGAGAGCATCGAGCCCGATGGCGAAAACGCCTACCTGCTGGCGATGACCGCCGCGGTGGGGCCGGTCAAGGCGCGCTTCAAGGGGCGCATGGTGCTGAGTGACATCCAGGCGCCGGAAAGCTATACGATCCAGTTCGACGGGCAAGGTGGCGCGGCCGGCTTCGGCAAGGGCACCGCCCGTGTTTCACTGGTGGATCAAGGCGACGAGACCGACCTGACCTATGTGGTGCACGCGCAGGTAGGTGGCAAGATCGCGCAGATTGGCTCGCGGCTGGTGGATGGCGCCGCGCGCAAGCTGGCCGAGGCCTTCTTCACGCGCTTCACTGAGGCGGTGAGTGGCGGCAAGGAAGCCGAAGGCCAGGCAGTCAACGAGGAAGCCGACGCCGCGCAAGCGGATGGCGGCGATGAGCAACAAGGTAGCGAGAAGCGGAAACGATCATGGACAGCGTGGATCTCGAAGTCCTGAAGAGCAGCGTGCGGTGGCAACAGGCGCACCACGGGGTATTGCTGGTGACGGTGGTCAGAACCTGGGGCTCGTCGCCGCGCCCGGAAGGCGCGATGCTGGCCGTGCGCGATGACGGCCTCGTGGTCGGCTCGGTCTCGGGCGGGTGCATCGAGGACGACATCATCGACCGCGTGCGGCGCGAGGGCATCCACGCCAGCCGCCCGGAGGCGATCAAGTACGGCATCAGCGCCGAGGAAGCGCACCGCTTCGGCCTGCCCTGCGGCGGCACCATCGAACTGGTGGCGGAGCCGCTCAAGGCTGCCAGTGGCATCGCCGAACTGCTCGATGCCGTGGAGAGCGGCCGGCTGGTCGCGCGCACGCTCGACATGGCCACCGGCGCCGCCACGCTCGGGCCGGCGCAGGCCACCGACGGCCTGGCGTTCGACGGTGACAAGCTGCTGACCATCCACGGTCCGCGCTACCGCATGCTGGTGATCGGCGCCGGACAGTTGTCGAAGTACCTGTGCCAGATCGCCGTGGGGCTGGGCTTCCACGTCACGGTCTGCGACCCGCGCGAGGAATACACCGAAACGTGGGACATCCCCGGCGTGACGATGGTGCGCACGATGCCCGACGACACCGTCATGGACATGAAGCTCGACGAGCGCAGCGCGGTGATCGCGCTCACGCACGACCCCAAGCTCGACGACCTGGCGCTGATGGAGGCCCTGCGCACGCCAGCCTTCTACGTGGGTGCGCTCGGCTCGCGCCGCAACAACCAGGCGCGCAGGGAACGCCTCAAGGAGTTCGACCTCACCGACCTGCAACTGGCCCGCCTGCACGGCCCGGTGGGCATCTACATCGGCAGCCGCACGCCGCCCGAGATCGCCATCTCGATCCTGGCCGAGGTCATCGCCGCCAAGAACCACGTCTCGCTGCCGGACATCCTCCAGGTGGAAGGCGCCAAGGCCGCGCGCGAGATCGCCGCGGGCGAGGCGGAATGTCCCGTGCTGCCGGCCACGGCCACGGTCACGGCCACACAGTCATGAAGAAGCCCGCACGCGCCCCGCTGACGCCGACCGACCTGCCGGTCGGCATCCTGCTCGCCGCCGGTTTCGGCAAGCGTTTCGATTCCACCGGCACACGCAACAAGCTGCTGGAGGTACTGCCCGACGGCCGCACCGTGGCGTGGCGAAGCGCGCGCACGCTGGCGGCGGCGCTGCCGAATTCGATTGCGGTGGTGCGGCCCGGCAACGCGGCACTGGCCGAGGAACTGCGGCGCGGCGGCTGCCGCGTGGTGGAGGCGCCCGATGCCGAGGCTGGCATGGGCGTGGCGCTGCGCGCCGGCGTGGCGGCCACCGCCGAGGCACGCGGCTGGGTGGTGGCGCTGGCGGACATGCCGTGGCTGCCGATGGAACTGGTACGCGCCGTGGCGCTGACCATCACCACGCCGGAAACCATCGCCGCGCCATGGCGCGACGGCAAGCGCGGCCATCCTGTCGGCTTCGGCGCCGCCTGGCGCGATGCCCTGCTGAAGCTCGACGGCGACGAAGGCGCACGCGCCTTGCTGACCGACCAGCCGGTCACCCGCATCCTGACCGAGGATGACGGCCCGTTCCGGGACATCGACACCCCGGGCGATCTGGCGCCGCACGGCAAGTAAGCCGCAGGGCGGCTTCATCGTCCAGACGGTCTTAGCCGCCCTCGGTCTCCATCAGCGTCCGCAGGTATTCCCGGCTCCACCAGTGCACGTCCTGCTGGCGGATACGCTCGAGCAGCTTTTCATGCCGCGCCCGCCGTTCAGCCAGCGGCATGTGCAGCGCCTGCTGCACCGCCTGCGCCGTGGCGCGCGTGTCGTACGGGTTCACCAGCAGCGCTTCCTTGAGTTGCTCCGCCGCGCCGGCAAAGCGGGACAGCACCAGCACGCCCGGGTCTTCGGGGTCCTGCGCGGCGATGTATTCCTTCGCCACGAGGTTCATCCCGTCGCGCAGCGGCGTAACCAGTGCCACGCTGCTGGCACGGCACAGCCCCGGCAGCCGGCGCCGCGAGGTGGAGCGGTGGATGTAGCGCACCGGCATCCAGTCCAGCTCGCCATACTCACTGTTGATGGCCCCGGTGATGCCCTCCATGTCGCGCCGCAGGTCGGCATAGGCATCGACCGATTCGCGCGAGGGCGCCGCGATCTGGATCAGCGTGGCGCTGGAGCGGTTCTCGGGGTACTCCGCCAGCAAGACCTGGAACGCCTTGAGCCGCTGCGGCAGTCCCTTCGAATAGTCGAGCCGGTCGATGCCGAGCAGCAGCCGGCGCCGCGCGTACTGGTGGCGCATCATCTCGTAGGTCTCGCGCGCCTCGTCGCCGCGGCCCAGGTCGATGAACTCGTCCACGTCGATGCCGATCGGGAACGCCTGCGCGCGCACCGTGCGGTGGAAGGCGCGGAAGCGGTACTCGCCCATCGGCTCGGCGCTGGCCTCGCCCTGCACGTAGCGTGAGAAGTGGTCGAGATCGGCCTGGCTCTGGAAGCCCAGCAGGTCGTAGGCGAACAGCGCCCGCATCAGCCACTCGTGCTGGGGGATGGCCGCGAGGATCAGCGGCGGCGGCAACGGAATGTGGAGGAAGAAGCCGATGCGCTGGCTACAGCCGATGGCGCGCAGCTCAGCCGCGAGCGGGATCAGGTGGTAGTCGTGGATCCAGATCACGTCGTCCGGCTTGAGCAGCGGCGCCAGCTTGCGCGCGAACAGCTGGTTCACGCGCCGGTAGGCGTTCAGGTTGCCGCCCGCGTCGAAGTCGGCCAGATCCAGCCGGTAGTGGAACACCGGCCAGAGCACGCCGTTGCTGTAGCCCAGGTAGTAGGCGTCATAGTCTTCGCGGCTCAGGTCCACCGTGGCCAGCGTCACGTTGCCAGCCTGTGAGATGTGCAGCTCGCCCTCGCCCGGCGTGCCGCCGTGGCTGGGTTCCACCGCGCGGCCGCTCCAGCCGAACCACAGGCCGCCGGTCTTGCTCAGCGCCTCGGAGAGCGCCACGGCCAGGCCGCCCGCCGCGTGGTTGCGCGGGTCGGCAACCCGGTTCGATACCGCTACAAGTCTTCCCATAGATCGCTTCTTGTTGTTGCCAATCCTGTCGTCAAATCACCGAATCCCACGGGGCGGAAAGCCGCATGGCGCCGTTGATCAGGCCGACCATCGAGTAGGTTTGGGGGAAATTGCCCCACATCTCTCCGGTGACCGGGTGTGTGTCTTCCGAAAGCAGCCCCAGCGGGTTGCGCGAGGCCAGCATGGCCTCGAAGATCTCGCGCGCCTCGTCGCGGCGGCCGATGCGGGCCAGCGCGTCGATGCGCCAGAACGTGCAGATGTTGAACGCCGTCTCGGGCTTGCCGAAATCGTCGGGCGCCTCGTAGCGGCGCATGTACGGGCCGTCGCACAGCGAGGCCTCCAGCGCCTTGACCGTGGAGACGAAGCGCGGGTCCTTCGGGTCGATGAAGTTGACCTCGGCCATCAGCAGCACGCTGGCGTCGAGTTCCTTCCCGCCGAAGCTCTCCGCGAAGGCCTGGCGCGACTCGCTCCAGGACTCCTCCAGGATCTGCTTCTTCATGCGGCTGGCGTGGTCGTGCCAGTAGGCGGCGCGCGCCGGCTGCCCGAGCGCGTCGCCGATCTTGGCCAGCCGGTCGCAGGCGGCCCAGCTCATCAGCGCCGACGAGGTGTGCACGCGCGCCCGGGTGCGCAGCTCCCACATGCCGGCGTCCGGCGTGCCGAACACGCGCACGGCCTGCTCGCCGACTTCCTCCAGCCGCGCATATTCGGCCGGCCCGCCCCGGTGCAGCAGGCGATGGTCGTGGAACGCCTGCGCGGCGCCGAGCACCACGTTGCCGTAGACATCGTGCTGGAAATGCTCCTGCGCCTGGTTGCCCACGCGCACCGGCCCCATGCCGCGATAGCCCGGCAGGTGATCGAGAATGCTCTCGGGCAGCTCGCGCTCCAGCCCGATGCCGTACAGCGGCTGGATATGGCCATCCTGCGACTGCATCACCACGTTGGAAAGCCAGCGCAGGTAGTCCTCCATCGTGCCGACTTCGGACAGGCTGTTCAGCGCGCGCACCACGAAGAAGGCGTCACGCAGCCAGCAGAAGCGGTAGTCCCAGTTGCGGCCGCTGCCGGGGGCCTCCGGCATGCTGGTGGTCATGGCGGCGACGATGGCGCCGGTTTCCTCGTACAGCGACAGCTTGAGCGTGATGGCGGCGCGGATCACCGCGTCCTGCCACTCGCGCGGCACGGCCAGGCGACGCGTCCAGAGCCGCCAGTACGAGGTGGTTTCCTGCTCGAAGTCCCGCGCGGTTTCCTCCACGCCCTGCGTCAGCGTCTCGTCCGGGCCGAGGATGAAGTTGTAGCCGCGCGTGACCAGGAACGGCGTGTTGGAGAGCACGTAGGCCAGCGGCGCGTCGGTGGTCATGCGCAGCGTCATGTCTTCGCCGATAAAGCGCGCATGGCTGCTGCCGCGCGTCATCTGCGGCTTGTTGCGGCCCCAGTTGAAGCGCGGCGCCACGGTCACACGCACGCGCGGCGCGCCGCGCACCGGGCGGATGCGGCGTACCAGCGTCAGCGGCCGGAAGTAGCGCCCAAGGCGGAAGAAGCGCGGGCAGAAATCGGTGATTTCCAGGCAGTTGTCGTGCTTGTCGATCAGGTGCGTGCGCAGGATGGCCGTGTTCGGCTCATACCACTGCGTGGCCTCGACGAAGTCCTCGATCTCGATGGCCCAGTGGCCGGCGTTCTCGCTCGGGTCCAGCAGCGCGTTGAAGACCGGGTCGCCGTCGAAGCGCGGCATGCAGCACCAGACGATGCGGCCCCGGCCATCGACCAGCGCCGAGAAGCCGCAATTGCCGATCATGCCGAGCGAGAGCGACGGGTCGGCGTAGCGGCACGAGGTGTCCGAGTCGGTGTTGACTGCCGGCGCCTCGGGCCGCTGCGCGGCGTTGGCGGCATCGGCGGAATCTGTGTGATCAGTGGCAGGCTGGTTCACAACAAATCCTCCCTTAAGGTCGGTGTGATGGTGGGGTCCCTGGGTGTCGCATCCGGGGCGGCGTCCCGGGTGGCCATCCAGTGCGTCAGTGCGTGGGCCGATTCGTGCAGCCAGCCGCGCAGTGCGTCGGGGCTGGCCAGCATCGCCGTGGCGGCTGTGGCGCGCTGGCCCACCAGCAGGCCCACGCCGCCCAGTTCGCGTACCACGACGAAACCGGCCTCGTCGGTCACGTCATCGCCGGCAAACAGCGGCATGCGGCCCGCGAACGGTGGCGTGCGCATGAAGGCCGCGATGGCATCGCCCTTGTCCACGCCAGCCGGCTTGATCTCGACGACCATCTTGCCGGGCAGCGCCTCCAGGCCGGCCGCGTCGCGCAGCACGTCGGCCACGGCGGCACGCACCAGCGGCTCCAGTTCCGGCACCTGGCGATAATGGATGGCCACGGCGACGGATTTCCGTTCGAGTTGCAGGCCGGGGTGCCGGGCCACCAGCGCCTCCAGGTGCGGCAGCAAGGCGCCGATGCCGGGCGCCGGGGGCGTGATGATCCGTTCGCCGCCATTGCGGAACTCCGCGCCGTGAATCCCGGCGGCGGGCAAACGCAAGGGTTGCAGGAAGTGGTCGAGCTCGGCCACAGGCCGGCCCGAGATGATGGCCAGCGCGCCGTCCAGGCAGGTATGCAACGCACGCAGCGTGCCAACCAGTTGGGGCTCTACCTGCACCAGGTCGGGGCGCGGCGCGAGGTCGGCCAGCGTGCCGTCGAAGTCCAGGAACAGCGCGATATGGGGTTCGATTAGGGGTAGCGGGGGCATCGCGTTAAACCGTAACACGTGTGTTTGACGAGCGTCCACCCGATGCTGTCCTACATCGCGGCCCGGACTGGCTGTGGCGCTTTCGGCACCCACGCCGACACGCCACGCGCCGGCGCGGCGCTACCGGGCACGTTCCGCCCGCATCACGCCAGTGCCGCCCGGATGGGCGCCATCCATTATCATTGGCGGTTTCCGCCGAATTTTCCGGCTTTTTTTGCCCGCGCCTTGCCGCCCGACTATCGCGCCCCGCCCTGCCCATCATGACCGCCAAAACCGCAAAGACCGCCAAGCCAGCCCCCGCCACCAAGGCCTCCCGCGCCGCCACGCCCGACTACCTGCGCAAGATCCTCACCGCCAAGGTGTACGACGTGGCGCAGGAAACCGAGCTGACCTACGCGCACGCGCTGTCGGCCCGCACCGGCAACGCGGTCTGGTTCAAGCGCGAGGACACCCAGCCGGTGTTCTCGTTCAAGCTGCGCGGCGCGTACAACAAGATGGCGTCGCTGACGCCTGACGAGCTGAAGCGTGGCGTGATCGCCGCTTCCGCCGGCAACCACGCGCAGGGCGTGGCGCTGTCGGCGGCGCGGCTCCAGTGCAAGGCGATTATTGCGATGCCGACGACCACCCCCCAGGTGAAGATCGATGCGGTGCGCGAACGCGGCGGCGACTGGGTCAAGATCGTGCTGCACGGCGAGTCCTACAGCGACGCCTACCTGCACGCGGCGGAACTGGAGCAGAAGCACAAGCTGACCTTCATCCACCCGTTCGACGACCCGGAGGTCATCGCCGGCCAGGGCACCATCGCCATGGAGATCCTGCGCCAGCACCCGGGCCCGCTCCACGCCATCTTCGTGGCGATTGGCGGCGGCGGGCTGATCTCGGGCGTGGCGGCCTACGTCAAGGCCGTGCGGCCGGAAATCAAGGTGATTGGCGTGCAGACCTTCGACTCGGACGCGATGAAGCGCTCGGTGGAAGCCGGCAAGCGCATCGAACTGAAGGACGTGGGGCTGTTCGCGGACGGCACCGCCGTGAAGCTGGTGGGCAAGGAAACCTTCCGCATCACGCGCGAGCTGGTGGACGAGATCATCCTGGTGGACACCGACGAGATCTGCGCCGGCCTGAAGGACGTGTTCCAGGACACCCGCAGCATCCTCGAGCCGTCCGGCGCGCTGGCCGTGGCCGGCCTGAAGCGCTACGCCGAACGCGAGAAGCTCAAGGGCGAGCAACTCGTGGCGATTGCCTGCGGCGCCAACATGAACTTCGACCGCCTGCGCTTCGTGGCAGAGCGCGCCGAGGTGGGCGAGGCCCGCGAGGCCGTGTTCGCCGTGACGATTCCCGAGGAGCGCGGCAGCTTCAAGCGCTTCTGCGAGCAGGTGGGCACGCGCAGCGTGACCGAGTTCAACTACCGCATCGCCGACCAGGGCGTGGCGCACATCTTCGTGGGCGTGCAGATTGCCAGCCGCGCGGAGAGCGACAAGATCGCCGCCAACTTCCGCCGCCACGGTTTCGACACGCTCGACCTCTCCAACAACGAGCTGGCCAAGCAGCACATCCGCTACATGGTGGGCGGCCGCTCGCCGCTGGCGCACGACGAACTGCTGTTCCGCTTCGAGTTCCCGGAGCGGCCGGGCGCGCTGATGAAGTTCCTGTCGAGCATGAGCCCGAACTGGAATATCAGCCTGTTCCACTACCGGAACCAGGGCGCCGACGCCTCCAACATCCTGGTGGGCATCCAGGTGCCGAAGAACGAGAAGCGCGCCTTCCGCGACTTCCTTTCCACGCTCGGTTACGTACACTGGGACGAGACCGACAACCCGGTCTACAAGCTGTTCCTGTCCTGAGATCGCGATCATGACGCTCCCCGAACACTCGCCGCTGGGCAAGCCCTCGGCCTACAAGACGGAATACGATCCGACGCTGCTGTTCCCGATTCCGCGGCAGCCCAAGCGCACCGAGATCGGCCTGGCCGAAGGGCGCGCGCTGCCGTTCTTCGGCGTGGATATCTGGAATGCCTACGAGGTGTCCTGGCTGAACCTGAAGGGCAAGCCGCAGGTGGCGCTGGCGACCTTCATCATTCCGGCCGATACGCCGAATATCGTCGAGTCGAAGTCGTTCAAGCTGTACCTGAACTCGTTCAACCAGAGCAGGATCGCCTCGGCCGAGGCGCTCCAGCAACTGCTGCACCACGACCTCTCCGAGGCCACCGGCGGCACGGTGCAGGTGCGGCTGGTCACCGAGGCGGACCTCGGCACGCAGAAGATGGGCGAGCTGGACGGGCTGCTGCTGGACCGCCTGGACATCGAGACCGACATCTACGAGCCGGACCCGACCCTGCTGTCGGCCGACCAGGACGAGACGCCGGTGGAGGAGTCGCTGGTCTCGCACCTGCTCAAGTCGAACTGCCTGGTCACCGGCCAGCCGGACTGGGGCAGCGTACAGATCCGCTACGTGGGGGCGCCGATCGACCAGGAGGGGCTGCTCAAGTACCTGATCTCGTTCCGCAATCACAACGAGTTCCACGAGCAGTGCGTGGAGCGGATCTTCACGGACGTGATGCGCATGTGCAAGCCCGTGAAGCTGGCCGTGTACGCGCGCTACACGCGCCGCGGCGGGCTGGACATCAACCCGTTCCGCACCAATTTCAACACGCCTTGGCCGGACAACCGGCGCAACGCGCGCCAGTAAGGCAGCAAGGGGGCAAGCGCCCTCAAAACTCCGCGTGTGCGCGGATGCCGTAGAACTTGGCGGGTCCGCGGTCCCGGTTGTAGCCGGGATTGCGGATGTACTGGAAGTCCGGGCTCAGGCTCAGGGTCTTCCAGACCGCGAAACTGTAATAAATCTCGAACACTTGCTCCGGGCCGTAGCGCAGCGCGCCATCGCCCAGGAACGCGCCGAGGCCGCCCGCCGCCAGATAGTTCCGGTGCGATGAGCCAAGCATGTTCGCCGCCACCGCCACGCCCACCTCGTCGTTGGGCCGCCCCCATGCCGTGCCCTTCAGCGTGCCGCCGCCGGCCACCTGCCGGCCGATCTCGGTGAAGGCGTAGGTTTCGGTCTTGTCGTCAGACATATTGGCGCGGAAGAACACCCCCAGCGCATCGGTCACCTCCTGCACCATCGCCACGCCGATGCCGAGCTTGCTGTGCTCGCGCCGCACGGCGGCGAGGTCCGGCGTCACGCCATTGGCCTGCCCGTAGGCGATGGCGTCGTTGAACGACCCCATATTGGCCTGGTTCCGCCACAGCAGCAGCCGCGCCTGGCCCGGGCGCCCGGCCAGCGCGTAGCGCTTTTCCAGTTCGAGGACATCGCCGTAGTGCTGAAACAGCCGCGTGTCCAGCTCGCGCCCGTTTGACTCCAGCGGCAGCAGGAAGTGGCCGAAGCGCGCCGACCAGCCATCGCCGATGTACTCCAGCGCCGCGCCCCAGTTATAGCCGCGCGAATCGGCCGGATAGTCGAACGAGCCGTGCGTCATGAACGACCAGTTCATGAACTGCGTGCGCGGGTCCGAGCCGTACGGATTCTGGTCGAATACGTCGATCACGCCGAAGTTGCCGGCGGTCAGCACCACCCGGCGCTTGTCCACGGTGCGGGCGAACTGGTTGAAATCCGATTCGAGTTTCTCGTCCCCGCCGCCCAGGCCCCAGGTCTGGCGGATAAAGGCGCGCGCGCGATAGAACTTCGGGCTGGTGCTGGCCGTCTTGGCCAACTCCCCGTTGGACAGCCCGCCCAGGCCGTGCAGGTCCGAGAACGGCACGCCCTGCGCCACTTCCGGGTTGAAGTGGAACTCGGCGCCCTGCCAGAGCCGCAGGCCAAGGTCGAGCGTGCCCGTGAACGAGTAGCTCTTGGCGCGCTCGGTGGTCAGGCTGTTCTCGCCCGAATACGCGGCGCCAAAGGACGGCTTGCGCTGCCATATATAGGTGGTCTGCCCGTGGATGGCGAACGGGCTTTCGGTGTCGGGCTCGGCGGCGGCAGGGGCGGGGGCAGCGGCAGGCTGGGCAACGGCGTCCTGGGCGAACGCGCCGGGCGCGGCGGCCAGCGTCGCCCAGGCAAGGCCGGCGCAGGCCATCAGTCGGAAACGCGGCATCGGGAAAATCGGCTGGGACGGATGCGCCACAGCGGCCATCCGAAACTGGCGCGAAGCATAGCCAAGCCCTCCTGACGTGTCTACCGTGGTTGTTGCAACGCACCAAAAAAAGCACGGTGCCCCCACGTCGACTTTGTAACGTGCCTTGAATTAATTAATTCGAAAATTAATATTCAGCCGATACGAACCGCTGCGCCGATGCCAACCCAGCCGCCCAACCTACCCAAAGCTACGGCCAGCCCGGACGCCCGACGTCCGGGCCGTCCCGCCGCCGCCCGCGCCGATGCCGGCCAGCGCGATCGCCTGATCGAAGCCGCCGTAACCCTGTTCGCCAGACATGGCGTAACCGCCACATCGACCAAGGCGATTGCCGCCGAGGCCGGCGTGACTCCGGCGCTGGTCCATTACTACTTCCGCGAGCGCGAGCAGTTGCTGGAAGCGGTGTTCGAGGAACGGCTGCTGCCGCTGGTCGATCAGGTCTTCAGCGGCGCCCCGCCCGCCAGCGATGGCCCGCCGCCTGATGTGAGCACGCTGATCCAGGGCCTTGCGGGCCGGCTGATCCGGGTGGCGTCGGCCACGCCGTGGTTTCCGGGGCTGTGGATCCGCGAGATCGTCGGCGTCGAGGGCCAGTTGCGCGAACGGCTGGTGCAGCGCGTGGCCACGCAGCGCGCCACGCTGATCACCGGCCCGTTGATGGCGGCGCAGGCGCGCGGCCAGCTCAATCCGGGCCTGGAGCCCGCGCTGGTCATGGTCTCGCTGATCGGCCTGACGCTGCTGCCGCTGGCCACCACCCATATCTGGCAGCGCCTGCCCGGCGCGGAAGCCATCGACACCGACACGCTGGTGCGCCACGTGACCGCCCTGCTGGCCCACGGGCTGTCCGCGCCCGCATCCCCTTCGTCGACCTAACGCCATGGAGCCGCGCATGCCCTCCCGCCTCCCGCAGTGCCTCCTGCAGTGCCTCCTCCTGCTCGCCGCCTGCACCGCGCTGGCCGCCTGCAGCCGCGACAAGCCCGTCACCTGGCAAGGCTATGTCGAGGGCGAATTCGTCGCCGTGGCCTCGCCGTTCGCGGGGCGGCTGGAAAAGCTGACCGTCGATCGCGGCCAGCAGGTGGCCAACGGCGCGCCGCTGTTCGTGCTCGAATCCGACGACGAACGCGCCGCGCGCCAGCAGGCCGCCGAGCAGGTGCGGGTGGCCGAGGCGCAACTGGCCGACATCCAGATCGGCAAGCGGCCCGTGGAAGTGGCCGTGAACCAGGCCCAGCTGGCGCAGGCCCGGGCCCAGGCCACGCGCAGCGCGGCCCAGCGCAAGCGCGACGAAGCGCAGTTCGAGATCGGCGGCATCTCCCGCGCGCAGCTGGACGAGACCCGCGCCACGGCCGATGCCGACGCGGCGCGCGTGCGCGAGCTGCAACGGGATATCGACGTCGCCCGCCTGCCCGGCCGCAAGGACCAGCTCGCCGCCCAGCAGGCCCAGGTGGAAGCCGCGCGCGCCGCGCTGGCGCAGGCCGAATGGAAGCTCTCGCGCAAATCGGTCAACGCCACGGCCGCCGGGCTGGTCTATGACGTGCCCTACCGCCCCGGCGAATGGGTGCCCGCCGGCAGCCCCGTGGTGCGCATGCTGCCGCCGGCCAACGTGAAGGTGCGCTTCTACGTACCCGAGGCGGCGGTCGGGGCACTGAAGAATGGCCAGTCGGTGCAGATCCGCTGCGACGGCTGCGCGGCGCCCGTCTCGGCGAAGATCACCTATGTGTCGAACGAGGCCGAGTTCACGCCGCCCGTCATCTACAGCAACGAGACGCGCCGCAAGCTGGTCTTCCTGATCGAAGCCCGCCCCACGCCCGAGGACGCCCCCAAGCTGCGCCCTGGCCAGCCCGTGGAGGTGGCGCAGTCATGAACGACGCCGTGGATCGCGCCAACGGCGCGTTGGCGATCGACGTCAAGGGGCTGAACAAGCGCTTCGGCGACAAGCACGTGGTCAACGACCTCACCATGCAGGTGGCGCGCGGCGAGATCTTCGGCTTCCTCGGCCCCAACGGCAGCGGCAAGACCACTTCCATCCGCATGATGTGCGGGCTGCTGACGCCGGATTCGGGCTCGGGCACCTGCCTGGGCTTCGACATCCTGAAGCAGGCCGCCGAGATCAAGCGCAACGTCGGCTATATGACGCAGCGCTTCTCCTACTGGGAAGACCTGTCGATCCGCGAGAACCTCGATTTCGTGGCCCGCGTCTACGCCATGCCCAACCGCCGCGAGGCGGTGGACCGCGCGCTGGAAGGTCTCGGCCTGCAATCGCGCGCCGCGCAGCTGGCTGGCTCGCTGTCCGGCGGATGGAAGCAGCGGCTGGCGCTGGCGGCGTGCCTGCTGCACGAACCCCGGCTACTGCTGCTCGATGAACCCACCGCCGGGGTCGATCCCAAGGCCCGGCGCGACTTCTGGGAGCAGCTTCACCAGCTGGCCGCGCGCGGCATCTCGGTGCTGGTCAGCACGCACTATATGGATGAGGCCGAGCGCTGCCACAAGCTCGCCTATATCGCCTATGGCCGGCTGCTGGCGCAGGGCACGTCGGCGGAGGTGGTAGCCAGCCAGAACCTGGCGACGTGGAGCGTGGAGGGCGACAACCTCGCCGCGCTTTCCACCGCGTTGCAGGGCCAGCCCGGCGTGGACCAAACCGTGGCCTTCGGCACGGCGCTGCACGTCACCGGCCAGGACGCCGGCCAACTGGAGCAGACGCTCAAGCGCTATGCCGGCGCGCATCACCGCATGCATCCGACCGAGACCAGCCTCGAGGACGTGTTCATCTACATGATGAGCGGCGCGCAGGACAACATGGCAGCCCGGCCCAGCAAGCCGGTCAAGTCCGCCAAACCCGGGACGGCCGCACCATGAGTGCTGACAACCGCAATATCCACAACATCCACAACATCCACACTAGCCGCTTCTCGGTGCAGCGCTGGTGGAGCATCGTGCTGAAGGAGTTCCTCCAGCTGCGGCGCGACCGCATCACCTTCGGCATGATCGTCGGCCTGCCGATCATGCAACTGCTGCTGTTCGGCTTCGCCATCAACAGCGACCCGCGCCATATGCCGACCGCCGTGATCGTCGCCGAGCATAGTGATTTCTCGCGCACCTTCGTCCACGCGCTGGAGAACACCACCTATTTCCGCGTGGTGCGCACCCTGCCGGACGAGGCCGCCGGGCGCGAGGCGCTGCTGCGCGGCGACGTGCAGTTCGTGGTCAGCATCCCCACCGATTTCTCGCGCAAGCTGCTGCGCGGCGAGCGCCCGGTGATCCTGGTCGAGGCCGACGCCACCGACCCCTCGGCCACCGGCCCCGCCATCGGCGCGCTGGCGCAGCTGCCGGTCAGCGTGGCGCGCATCGACCTCAAGGGCGCGCTGGCCCCGCTGGCCGGCGGCAAACCCGCCTTCGACGTCAACGTGCAGCGCCTCTACAACCCCGAGGGCATCACCCAGTACAACATCGTGCCGGGCCTGATGGGGGTGATCCTGACCATGACGATGGTGATGATGACCGGCCTGGCGATGACCCGCGAACGCGAGCGCGGCACGATGGAGAACCTGCTTGCCACGCCGGTGCAGCCGCTGGAGGTCATCTCCGGCAAGATCGTGCCGTACATCTTCATCGGCCTGATCCAGGCCACCATCATCCTGCTGGCGGCGCGCTACGTGTTCCAGGTGCCCTTCCTCGGCTCGGTGGTGGGCGTGTACCTGGCGGCGCTGCTGTTCATCGCGGCCAACCTGACGGTGGGCATCACGCTGTCCTCGCTGGCCAAGAACCAGCTGCAGGCGGTGCAGCTCACGTTCTTCTACTTCCTGCCCAACATCCTGCTGTCCGGCTTCATGTTCCCGTTCGCCGGCATGCCGACGTGGGCCCAGTGGATTGGCAACGTGCTGCCGATGACCTACTTCAACCGGGTGATCCGCAGCATCCTGCTCAAGGGCAGCGGCTGGGTGGAGTTATGGCCGAACGTCTGGCCGATGGCGCTGTTCACGGCCGTCGTCATGACCATCGCGGTGCGCTTCTACAAGCGCACGCTCGACTGAGGGGGGATGCCATGCGGCTCGTCTCGCTTGCCCTGTTGCTCTCGCTGGCCGGCTGCGCGGTCGGCCCCGAGTTCCAGTCCCCCGCTGCCGTGCCCGACGCGCGCTACACCCCGGGGCCACAGCCGGTGGCGACCGTGCCGGCGCTGGGCAAGTCCCAGTCCTTCGTGCCCGGCGACCCGCCCCAGCAATGGTGGACCCTGTTCGGCAGCGACAAGCTGGACGCCACCGTGCGCGCCGCGCTGGCAGCCAGCCCCACGCTCACGCAGGCCCGCGCCCGGCTGCGGGAGGCCCAGGAGAACCTCAACGCGCGCACCGGCGCCACGCGGTTTCCCACCGTCGATGCCTCGCTCAACGCCACGCGCCAGCAGGTGGACCTGACCTCGGTCGGCATCACCCAGTTCCCCAGCCCTGGCCCGTTCACGCTCTACAACGCCACCGTGCAGGTCTCCTACGCGCTGGACCTCTTCGGCGGGCAGCGGCGCGAACTGGAAGGCTTGCAGGCGGCTGTCGATTACCAGCGCTACGAACTTGAGGCCGCGCGGCTCTCGCTGGCCGCCAACGTGGTGACGGCGGCGATCCGCGAAGCCGGGCTGCGCGCCCAGCTGGCCGATACCGTGGCGATGGCCGAGGCGCAGCGCCGCCAGCTCGGCATCGTGACCGAGCGCCTCAAGCTGGGCGGCGTGGCGCGCGTGGACGTGCAGCGCCAGCAGGCCGAACTGGCGCAGACGCAGGCGCTGATTCCGGGCCTCTCCCAGCAGATCGATGTCACGCGCCACCAGTTGGCCGTCTACATCGGCCAGACCCCGGCCAGCGCGCAATTGCCGGAATTCGGGCTCGCCGACCTGACCCTGCCCGAGACGCTACCGGTCAGCCTGCCCGCCGAACTGGCCCGCCGCCGCCCCGACATCCGCGCCGCGGAGGCGCTGCTGCATCAGGCATCGGCCGATATCGGCGTGGCCACGGCCAACCTCTATCCGCAGATCACGCTGACGGCCAGCGGCGGCACGCAGGAGATGCGCGCGCGCGACCTGTTCAGCAGCATGAATGTGTGGAGCCTGGCGGCCGGCGTGGTCCAGCCCGTGTTCCATGGTGGCGAGCTGCGCGCCCGCAAGCGCGCCAAGGAGGCGGCCTACGAGCAGTCGCTGGGCGCCTACCAGCAGGCGGTGCTGCAAGGCTTGCAGAACGTGGCCGATACGCTGCGCGCGCTCGACGCCGACGCCGCCACCCTCCAGGCCCGCGAGGACAACGCCCGCCAGACGCGCGGCACGCTGGCCATCGTGACCGAGCAGTACCGGCTCGGCGGCGTGAGTCAGTTCACGCTGCTGGACGCCGAACGCCAGTCCCGCCAGGCCGCGCTCGACCTCTCCCAGGCGACCGCCACCCGGCTGGCGGACTCGGCAGCGCTGATGCAGGCGCTGGGCGGGGGGTGGGAATGAGTCCTCAGCGGAGTCCGGCCGACAAAAACCCCTTCAGCCGCCGCACGCCCTCGTCCAGCCGTTCCACGTCGCACGCGTAGCACCAGCGCACAAAGCCTTCGCCCTCGTCGCCAAAGGCGCTGCCGGGGGCCAGGCCGAGGTGGGCTTCCCGCACCAGCTGCTTGCACAGCGCGAGGCTGTCCGTCGCGCCGGCCAGCTTGAAGAACACGTACATCGCACCTTCTGGCGCGTGGGCGTCCACGCCCGGCAGGGCCGACAGGGCGCTCACCAGATGGTCGCGCGCGCCGCGCAGGCGCTGCACCAGATCCTGCGTGAAGGCCTCGCCTTCGGTCACCGCCGCCACGCCGGCCTCCTGCACGAACGACGGCGCGCAGGAGGTGTTGTATTCCACCAGCTTGCCGAGGTCGTCCATCAGCGCCGCCGGCAGCACCATCCAGCCGAGCCGCCAGCCGGTCATCAGCCACGCCTTGGAGAACGAATTGACGGCGATCACGCGGGCGTCACGCGGGGCGATGTCGAGGAAGGACGGCGCGACGCGCCCTTCCGGGCCGTAGTAGAGCCGCTCGTAGACCTCGTCGGCAATGATCCAGATGCCGTGCCGCTGGCAGTGGTCGAACACGGCCTGCTGGGCGGCGCGCGGCATGACCCAGCCCGTGGGATTGTTCGGCGAATTGATCATGACGGCACGCGTGCCCGGCGTCAGCGCGGCGAGCAGCTTGTCCACGTCGAGCGCCCAGCCGTGCGGGCCGTAGTCCAGCGTCACCGTCTCCACCGTGGCGCCGAGGATGCGCGGGATCTCGACGAGGTTGGGCCAGAGCGGCGTCACGGCCACCACGCGGTCTCCGGGGCCGGTGACGAGCTGGGCGGCCAGCATCAGCGCGTTGACGCCGGCGCTGGTCACGGCCACGTTGCCAACCGGCGTGTCGCCATGCAGGCGGCTCACGTAGCCGGCCAGCGCAGCGCGCAGCGGCGGAATGCCGAGGTTGTGGGTGTAGAACGTGGCGCCGGACGCCAGCGCCTGGCTGGCGGCATCCCGGATAAACGCCGGCGTGACCTGGTCCGACTCGCCGAACCAGAACGGCAGCACATCGGGCAGGCCGATGCCCGCGTTGGCCACCTCGCGGATGCGCGAGGCGCGCAGGCTGCGCACGGTGTCTCGCGCCAGCGGCGCAGTGGCAGGGGAAACAGGCGGCTGGGACATCGGTGCTCCGGGGGTGAGGGACGATGAAGCCGCCAGCGTAGCGGAAACGGCCGATGTGCGCTCCCCCCTCCCGGGGGCGGGAGAGGGGGCGGGAGAGCGGGCGGGAGAGGGGAGGCAGCCGTCAGGCGTCGAACCGCGCGCGCAACTGCTGAGCCGTCATCGCCCCATAGCCCAGCGCGCCCAGCGGCGCCGCCACGGCGCGCAGCAGCGCGGCGTTGTCCGGCGCCGTGGCGCCGTCCGGCAGGGCCATGTTGTTCTCGAAGCCGATGCGCGCGTGGCCGCCGAGCATCACGGCAGCGGCGGCGCAGTCGGCTTCCTGCTTGCCGAACGCGCAGACGGCCCATTCCACGCCGGTGCCTTCCAGCCCGGTTTCGCGCCAGGCGGCAAGGAACGGCAGCAGGTCCGCAGGCGCCGACTTCTGTCCCGCCGAATAGCGGCCCAGCACGAACAGCACCCAGTGGCGCCCGGCCGGGATCGCCCCGCTCTCGCGCAGCGCGGCGTAGCGGTGCACGTCGGCAGCGTCGTAGAGGATGTATTGCGCCACCACGTGCTCGCGGTGCATCCAGCCGAAGAACTCGGCGGCAGCGGGCAGCGCGGCGGGGTCGGGCACCAGTTCGCGCACGGCCACGGACGCCGCCTCGGGGCGCAGCGCCCGGACGGTAGCGATCTGCTGGGCCGGCTGGTAGATGCCCACGGCCTCGGTGGTCAGTTGCAGGACCAGCGCGTCACCCACAGCCTGCCGCACCGCCGCGATGGCTGGCGCGTAGTCGGCCACCTCCAGGCTGTGCGTGCCATCGGCGCGGCGCACGTGCAGGTGGATCATGGCGGCGCCGGCGTCCACGCATTCACGGGCGCATTGGGCCAGCTCGTCCGGGGTCATCGGCAGTCGCGCGTGGTCCGCGTGGGTCTTGCGGGCGCCGTTGGGCGCCACGGCCAGCGCGAAGGGGCGGCGCAGGATGTCTTCAGTCATGGGGGTATCTCAATCTCAAGCGGGCAGGACCACGCGCACGGCCTGCGCGAAACGGTCCACGATATTGTCGATGTCCGCCGCCGTGCAGATGAAAGGCGGCGCAAACAGCACATGGTCGCCGTGCACGCCATCGACGGTACCACCCATTGGATAGACCAGCACGCCGTGCTCCATGCACGTGCGCTTGAGCACCGCGTGGGTCTTGCGCGCCGGGTCGAGCGTGGCCTTTGTGGCGCGGTCGGCCACGAACTCCACGCCCACGAACAGCCCGCGCCCGCGCACATCGCCCAGGTTCGGATGGTCGGCCAGCACCTCGCGCAGCCGCGCGCGCAACTGCTCGCCGCGCGCCAGCACGTTATCGAGCAGATTGTCTTCGGCGATGGTCTGCTGCACCGCCAGCGCCGCCGCGCAGGCCGTGGCATGGCCGATATAGGTGTGGCCGTGCTGGAAGAAGCCGCTGCCGCCGACGATGGCTTCGTAGATGCGGCGCGTGGACATCATCGCGCCAATCGGCTGGTAGCCGGCGCCGAGGCCCTTGGCGATGGTGACGATGTCCGGCACCACCCCGTCTTCCGCGCAGGCAAAGAGATGGCCGGTGCGGCCCATGCCCGACATCACCTCGTCGAGGATCAGCAGCACGCCGTACTTGTCGCACACGGCGCGAATGCGCTTCAGGTAGTCGCCCACCGGCGGCACCACGCCGGCCGTGGCGCCGACCACGGTTTCGGCGACGAAGGCGGCCACGCTCTCCGGCCCCAGTGCGAGGATCTTGGCTTCGAGTTCGTCCGCCAGCCGTTGCGCGTACTGGGTGTCCGTCTCGCCGGCGGCCTGGTCGCGGTACGCATAGCACGGCGACACATGGTGCGCGGGCACCAGCAGCGGCAGGAACGGCTCGCGCCGCCACGCGTTGCCGCCAATCGCCAGCGCGCCGAGCGTGTTGCCGTGGTAGCTCTGGCGGCGCGCGATGAAGTGGCGGCGCTGCGGCTCGCCGGTCTCGACGAAATACTGGCGCGCGAGCTTCAGCGCGGCTTCCACGGCCTCCGAGCCGCCCGAGACGAAGTAGACGTGATCGAGATCCCCCGGCGCGGCCTCGGCCAGCGTGCGGGCCAGCGTCTCGGAGACTTCGGTGGTGAAGAACGAGGTGTGGGCGTAAGCGAGCGTATCGACCTGCGCCTTGATGGCCGCCACCACGCGCGGGTGGCCGTGGCCGAGGCAGGACACCGCCGCGCCGCCCGAGGCATCGAGGTAACGGCGACCGGTGCTGTCGATCAGCTCGATCCCCTGGCCGCCAACGGCCACGGGCATGGTTTGCTTGGGATTGCGATGGAATACGTGCGTCATGATGGGAGAAGCTGTCCTGTGCGGGGCGCCGGGATCAGGTGCGAGTATAGGAACAAGCGCGCCCTCTTTGCAACATGTGTTTCATTGATCGACACAAAAGAAACGTTCGATCCGTTAATCGACGTGAGGATGGGGCGCCGACCTGTGCAACAATCGTTGCATTCCGCGTTCCGCCCTCGCCCATGTCCCCTGACACCACCCCTGCCTCGCCCTCTTCGCTCGATGCCCTGCTGACCCAGCTCCGCGCCGATTTCCCGACGCTGAGCGCGCAGTTCCAGAGCGGCGCGCGCTACCTGCTCGACCATCCGCATGACATCGCGCTGCATTCGATGCGCAAGGTGGCCGCCAATGCCGGAGTGCAGCCCGCGACACTTGTGCGGCTGTCGCAGTCGCTCGGGTTCGAAGGCTGGCAGGGCCTGCGCGAGCTGTTCATGGAGGCGATGCGCGACCAGGGCGCGCAGCCCTACGCCAAGCGGGCGCGCAAGGTGGTGAAGGAATCCGGCTCGAACCAGATGCTGGCCGAGATGATCGAGGTCCAGCATCACAACCTGGACGCGCTGCTGGCCAACAACGCCGAAACGCTGCCGCAGGCCGCCGACCTTCTCGCGGCGGCGCCCAACGTCTACGTGGCCGGCTTCCGCTCGTGCTTCCCGATCGCGTTCACGTTCCACTATATCTACCGGCTGTTCCGCAGTTCGGTGCACCTGGTGCGCGGCGATGCCGGCACGCTGGAGATGGAACTGCGCGCGCTGACCGCCAAGGACGTGGTGCTGGTCACCGCGTTCGCGCCGTACTCGCAGGAGAGCCTGCGCGTGGCCTCGGCCGCACGGGAGGCCGGCTGCAAGGTCGTGGCGCTGACGGACAGCACGGTGTCGCCCATCGCGCTGGAGGCGGACTGCACGCTGCTGTTCGCCATCGACAGCCCGTCTTTCTTCCCGTCGATCACGGCCGGCGTGGCGATGGTCGAGGCGCTGGTGGAGCAGCTGCTGGCCCGCAAGGGCAAGGGCGCGATCCGCGCGCTGGAGCAGACCGAGGGCCAGCTGCACCGCACCGGCGCCTACCTGCCGGCCCAACGCGGCTAGCCCTGCCGTCTTTCGAACTTATTCGAACGCCTCGTCGTTGGGGCTGGCGTAGGCCTTCTTCATCGGCTCGCTGAGCGGCAGGTCGAAGCTGATGTTCTTGGGCGGGACCGGCTTGGCGAACCACTTGGCGTACAGCGTGTGGATCTCGCCGCTCTTGATCAGGCCGCTGATGGCGCCGTCCACCACCTGCTTGAAGCCGGGGTCGTCCTTGCGCATCATGAATGCGTAGGCCTCGAACGACTGCGGCGTGCCGACCACGGTCCAGTCGCCGGGGTTGGGCGCCAGCGTGCGGGCGCCGGACAGCAGCACGTCATCCATCATGAACGCGGCCACCCGGCCCGATTGCAGGATCAGGAAGGACTCGCCGTAGTCCTTGGCGCTCTGGATCGTGATATTGGCCTGCTTCTCGTCGTTGAGCTTGCGCAGGATCCGTTCCGAGGTGGTGCCCGCGTTGGTCACCACGGCCTTGCCCGACAAATCGCCAAAGTCATGGATCGGGCTGCCCTTCTTCACCAGCAGCCGCGTGCCGGCCACGAAAAACGTGGTCGAGAACGCCACCTGCTGCTGGCGCGACTTCAGGTTGGTGGTGACACCGCATTCCAGGTCCACCGTGCCGTTCTGCACCAGCGAGATCCGGTTCTGCGAGGTCACCGGCACCATGCGCACCTGCAGGCTGGCCGCGCCCACTTCTTTCTTCACGCTGTCGATCACGCGGTCGCAGATGTCCTGCGAGAAGCCGATCACCTTCTGGCTGGCGTCGTAGTACGAGAACGGGATCGACGAGGTGCGGTGCCCGATCGAGATCGTGCCGGACGACTTGATCTTGGTGAGCGTCGGGCTGGCGGCCACGTCGGCCGCGAAGGCCGGCGCGGCTGTCGTGGCCAGGGCGACCAGGGCGGCGGCGGTAGCGATCAGGCTGAGCACCGGGCGGACGAAAATCGACTTGGGCATGGGAAACACTCCTGGTTTGGATGGATGCGTCAGGTGTTGCAATGCTAGGCATTGAGCAACAAGTGTTCCATCATGGATTACCATGAAACAAATGTGTTATTCCCGGGAATGGGGCGGCGGAGGGCGAAAAGGACCGCAGGAGGGAAATAAAAACGCCCCGGATCGGGGCGTTGGGGTGCAGCCTGGGGAGCGCCGGCAAGATGCTGCGACGCAGCAATCCTACGTTCCGCACTTCTCCTTGAACGTCTTCTGCAACTGCCGGCGGGTGCGGTCGCGCTCCACGGACATCACGTCACTGCCCTGGCTGTTCTCTACCGGCGCGCCGGGCTTGTAGCTGCGCTTGGGCGTCTCGTTCATCTGCCGCATCAACTGCTGGCATTCCGCGTCGTTGATGGTCTGCTGGGAGGGCGCGGGGGCGCCGGGCGGGCGCGGCGTGGGGCGGTACGGCGATTCGCCCTCCTTCACGGCATCGCCGATGACGTTGTCGATGGCGGCCGTGCCACCGGGTTGGGGTTGGGGCTGGGGTTGGGGCTGGTTCTGGGCATAGGCCGGGAGGCAGGCACCCAATGCGAGGAGAACGACGGCATGGCACTTCACTGCGGCAAGGCAACGGCTCGGCATGACGAACTCCTTCCCTGTGGTCGGTGCTGCCATGGTAACGCCTAACGCGTCCGCCCGGCCCCGAAGCGGCCAGGGTGGCCGGGCTGACGACTCATGGCGACTCGCGGGCCAGCGCCAGCGCTTCCAGCAACGTCTGGTGATCCCCGATATGGTTGGCCAGCAGCAGGATCAGCCGCGCGTTGGCGGCCTGGCTGGCGGCGGCGTCGAGGTCGCGGTGCATGTCGATCAGCGCCTCGTAGAAGTCGTCGGGGCGCGCGAGGTTGGGTGCGGTGTTGAGGGCCATCGGCGGGTCTCCTGGCAGGGGCGCGGTGCGGGCGGTCACGCCATCGCCATCGGCTTCGGTTTCGGGGCCGGGGAGATCGCTGGCCGGGCCTGGGCCTGGGCCTGACCGATGGCCCGGTCCAGTGCCGCACCGATGCGCACCGCATCCACCGTGCGCCAGCGCGCGCAGACGTGCTGGTCCGGGCGGATCAGGTAGCAGGTGCCGGCGCGGGCGTCGTAGCGCCGGGCGGCCAGCCCTTCCACATCACGGACCACGGTGGCGCCGGGCCACGGATCGGCGGAGGCGGCGATGGCCGCGTCGGTCACGAAGACCAGCCGCAGTGGCACCGCGCCCTGCTGCAAGCCTTGCAGCGCGCTGCGGGTCGCGGCATCGAGCCCCGCCGGCGCACCAAAGATCAGCGCCACGAACTGGTCGCCCAGCCGGGGCAGCAGCCACGGCTCACCCGTCGCGCCAGCCATGCCACATACCGGCGCATCGGCACACGCCGCGCCCGGCACCATCGTCCCGGCAAACGTCTCGCCGTCGCCATCGGCTGTATTGAGCGGCGATTCGTGGAGCACGGCCGGCACCGAGAGCCGCCCGCTGTTTACCAGTTGCCGCGCAAACCCGTGGTCCCGCGCCAGCGTGAGCACGGCGTCGCGGAAGGTGCGGCTGACGGCGCTCTTCGGGGTGATGAAATCGGTGGAACGCGTGGAATGGCGGATGTTCTCGTCGGCGGCAAACTCGCGCTCGCTGGCGTAGGTGTCCAGCAGGCTGTCCGGCGCGCGGCCCGCCAGCACATAGGCGAGCTTCCAGGCGAGGTTCTCGGCATCCTGCACGCCGCTGTTGGCGCCGCGCGCCCCGAACGGCGAGACGCCATGCGCCGCATCGCCCGCGAACAGCACCCGGCCATGGCGGAAGTGGTCCATGCGCACGCAGGAGAAGGTGTAGACGCTGACCCACTCCAGCTCGAACTTCGCATCCGGGCCGAGCAGCGCCCGCACGCGCGGCATCACGCGCTCCAGCGTTTTCTCCAGCACCGGGTCGGCATCCCAGCCGAGCTGGAAGTCGATGCGCCAGACATTGTCCGGCTGCCGGTGCAGCAGCACCGACTGGTTCGGGTGGAAGGGCGGATCGAACCAGAACCAGCGCTCGGGCGGGAACGCGGCCTCCATCTTCACATCGGCAATCAGGAAGCGGTCACGGAAGGTATGGCCGTGGCTCTCCAGCCCCATCAGCTTGCGCAGGCCGCTGCGCGAGCCGTCGGCAGCCACTACGTAGCGGCCGCACAGCGTGTAGCAGCCGTCGGGCGTCTCCACGGTCAGCGCCACATGGTCATCGCGCGACTCCAGGTTCACCGCGCGGCTTTTCCAGCGGATGTCGATGTTAGGCAGCGCGCGCGCCAGATCGAGCAGATAGCCCTCGACGTAATACTGCTGGAGGTTGATGAAGGCCGGGCGCTGGTGGCCGGACTCGGGCAGGAGGTCGAAGGCGTAGACCAGGCTGTCGCGCAGGAAGACCTTGCCGAGGTGCCAGCGCACGCCCTTCTCGACCATGCGGCTGGCGCAGCCGAGGCGGTCGAAGATATCCAGCGTGCGTTTGGCGAAGCAGATGGCGCGCGAGCCGGTGGAAAGCGTGCAGTCCTCGTCGATCAGCACCACCGGCACGCCATGCCGGGCAAGGTCGATGGCGGTGGCCAGCCCGACCGGGCCGGCCCCGACCACCACCACAGGATGCGGCGCGCCGGCGGCATGGCCCGGGCGCTGCTCCGCGCACGGCGTGTAGGCGTACTGCTGGCGCTGGTAATCCGGCTCGATGGCGGTATCGATGGCGGTATCGATGGCTTCCGTGGCCATGGCTCAGTCCTGCAGCGCGGCCCACATCTCCTGGTCGCGCTGGGCGGTCCAGATGCGCGGATGGGTGATGCCGGCGGCCTCGTCGAACGCGCGCGAGACATCGAACGGCAGGCAGTGCTCGTAGATGAACACCTGGCCGAACTTCGGGTCCATGGCCTTGCGCGTATGCGCCATGGCGGCCTTCAGGTCCATGCGCTCCGCCACGGCTTCCCGGCCAGCCTGGAGCAGCGTGGTGACGAAGTCCTTGGTGTAGGCGATGCCTTTGGCGACGTCGGCAGGCGTGGTCAGCGCGGGGCCGCGGCCCGGCACCAGCTTCTGCGGCTGCAACGCGGCCAGCGCGTCCAGCGTGGCCGGCCATTGGGCAAGCTGGGCGTCGCCGCAGTAGCAGGCGGCGTCGTACTCGACCAGATCGCCCGAGAACAGCACCTTCTGCTGCGGCAGCCAGACCACGGTGTCGCCCTTGGTGTGGCCGGCGCCCAGATGGGCGATGCGCACCTCCAGCTTGCCGAGGAACAGCGTGATTTCCTTGTCGAAGACCAGCGTCGGCCAGGTCAGGCCCGGCACGGTCTCCACGCCGGCGAACAGGCGCGGAAAGCGCTCGATCTCGGACTTCATGTCGGCCTCGCCGCGCTCCACGATCATCTCGTAGGTGCCCCGGCTGGCGATGACCTGCTGCGCCCCTTCGGCGAAGTATGCCGACGCGCCCAGCACGCGCACCGCGTGGTAGTGGGACAGCACCACGTACTTGATCGGCTTGTCGGTGATCTGGCGGATGCGGGCGATCAGGTCCTGCGCCATCGCCGGGGTGGCGGTGGTGTCGACGATCAGCACGCCGTCGTCGCCGATGATCACGCCCGAATTGGGGTCGCCCTCGGCCGTGTAGGCGTAGGCGTTCTCGGACAACTGGGTGAAGGTGATCTGCTTGGCTTCCAGGTCGGCCTGGGATGCGAATGCTTTTGCCATGTCGGTCTCGATGCGGGGGATAGGGCAAGCTTAGGAAGCCGCCCAATCTTAGTCAATGACAAATCGAATTGTCATTTGCTAAACATCCCGCCAGGCCGCATGCTGCCGTGGGGTGTGCGGGAAACTCCCTACCCGGCGTTACCCACCTTTACCGTCGTCCCCGGCCAGCGCCGGCAGGGTCTCCAGGCTGGCTGCCATCACGAAGTCGATAAAACGGCGCACGCGCGCGGGCACGTGGGTGCGGTGCGGGTAATACATATAGAGGCCGACGTTGCTGCTGCGGTAGGCCGGGAGGATTGACACCAGCCGCCCGGCCGCGAGGTCGTCCTGCACCATGTAGGCCTGGAGCTGGCCGATGCCGATGCCGGCGCGCACCGCCTCGATCTCGGTCTCCACGTCGCTGAAGGTGGTCACGGCCGGCACCTCCAGGTAGACCAGGTCGCCATCGACCATCAGCTCCCACGGCAACAGCCGGCCCGTGACCGGCCGGCGGAAGCCGGTGCAGGCGTGGCGGCGCAGGGCGTCGAGCGAGTCCGGCGTGCCATGCCGGGCCAGGTATTCGGGGGCAGCGCAGATCAGCAGCGGCAGGTCACACAGCTTGCGGGCGACGAGGTTCTGGCCGGGGCTGGTGCCGGCGCGGAAGCCGATGTCGATCTTCGCCTCGACGAGATCGGTGAACAGGTCGGTGAGCACCACATCGAAGGTGATGCCCGGATATTCCTCCCGGAACGCCCGGATCAGCGGCACCAGCACGCGGGCGCCCACCGAGTGCGGGGCGGTCACGCGGACCATGCCGTCGTCCTCGCTGCGGCTGCTGCGCACCTGCTCGAGCGCCTCGTCAAGCTGGCGCATGCCGGGCTCGGCCAGCTCGAACAGCCGGGCGCCCTCGGTGGTCAGACTCAGCTTGCGCGTGGTGCGATGGAACAGCCGCACCCCGAGGTATTCCTCCAGCGTGCGCACCGCCTTGCTGACCGCCTGCGGCGTGACCTCGGCCTCCACGGCTGCCCGCGCGAAGCTCTTGGCGCGCACCACGCCCAGGAACAGCGTCAACACCCTGGCCTTGTCCATGCGTTGCCAACCTCTGGTTGTCAATGAAGCAGGCATAGTACGCCGGGCGGCACGGTCCGCGCATGGCTTCCATGCCTGATTCCATTACTATCTGGGCTTCCCCAGCACGGATCAGGGCAGACATCGGCATGGCCGAACCCAGCGACAGCACCGACAGCACCGACAGCACCGACAGCACCGACAGCACTGACAGCACCGAGCGCGCGCAGCGCGGCATCCAGAGCGTGGAGGTGGGCGGCCGCGTGCTGCGGGCGCTGGCCGATGCGCGCCGGCCGATGTCGCTGGCCGACCTCGCCGCCGCCGCCCAACTGGCGCCGGCGCAGGCGCATACCTATCTGGTCAGCCTGACGCGGCTCGGGCTGATCAAGCGCGACCATATCGACGGTTACTACGAGCCCGGCCCGCTGGCGCTGCGGCTCGGCATGCTCCACCTCGATCACGATCCGGCCTATCGCGCCGCCGTGCCGCGCGTGCAGGCGCTGGCCGCGCGCATCGGCTTCAGCGTGGCGATCAGCCTGCCCACGCCGCAGGGGCCAACCATCGTGCACTACGCCCACGCCGGCACGCCGCTGCATGTGAACCTGCACGTGGGCACGGTCATGGCGCTGGCCGCCACGGCCACCGGCCGCACCTATTGCGCGTTCCAGCCGCCAGGGGACTGGCAGGCCATCTGGGCGCGACAGCATCCGCAGGGCGCCGACCTGCCCGCTTTCCTGCGCCAGCTCGACGACATCCGCGCGCGCGGCATGGAGCGCAGCATCGACTCGCCCAGCCCGGCCGTGAGCAGCCTCGCAGTGCCGTTGCAGGATGGCGATGGCGCGCTGCGGCTGGTGCTGACGGTGATCGGCTCCACGGGCGGCATCGACGTGGACTGGAGCGGCCCGGTGGCCACCGCCCTGCGCGACGCCGCGCGGGACATCGGCACCACCATCGCCGCCACCTTCGCCGCCACCATCGACAAGGCTCCCGCATGAGCGACGACACGCTAACCGGCGGCGCCAAGCCGCAGCGCGGCATCCAGTCGCTCGACAACACGGGGCAGCTGCTGATGGCGCTGGTGGCGGCCGGACGGCCCCTGCCGCTGGGCGAACTGGCGCGCGCGGCGGGCATGGCGCCGGCCAAGGCGTTTCCGCATCTGGTCAGCCTGCAGAAAATCGGGCTGCTGTCGCGCAATGCATCGGGGGATTTCGTGGCCGGGGCGTTGAGCCTGGAGCTGGGGCTGGTGGCGCTGCAACGGCTGTCGCCCACACGGGAGGCCGAGCCGGAGATCATCGCCCTGGCCCATGCCACGGGCTTGTCCGTGGCGATGGCGGTGCTTGGACCGCTGGGGCCCACGGTGATCCGGTTGGAGGAAGCGGCGCGGCCCCAGCATGTGAGCCTGCGCGTTGGCACGGTGTTGTCGATGGTCAATACGGCCATCGGGCGGACCTTCGCCGCCCATCTGCCACCGGACGTACTGGCCGGCGCGCTGGCGCAGGACGCCATCCGCATGGCCGGCACCCCGCACGGGACGCCGCCGGGCTATGCCAACCGGCTGAAGGCGGTGAAAGCGACAGGGATCGACAACGCCGTCAGCAAGCCGGTGCCCGGCATCGACACGCTGGCCGCGCCGGTGTTCGACCATACCGGGGCGCTGGCCATCGTCATCGCGGTGATGGGCAGCAGCGGCAGCTTCGACAGCGCCACGGACAGCGATACCGCCGCGCTGGTCCGCCAGGCCGCGCAGCGGCTGTCCTGGCGTTTCGGGGCGCCCGGGATGGGGCCGACGATCAGCGCGCGATGACCGGGGCGTGCACCGGCTGGGCACCGGCGCATTAATGAAGATGTTTCGTCATAGCCGGGGGGAGCAACATGAAACCCGCCCCCGGTGAGCGCTTGTTGAACGCGCTGCGTGCGACCAGGGCGCAAACCGCCAGTGTTCCAGCCAGCATGCCGAGGGACGAAGAGTTGTGGCCGTGAGATGAGAACCCCGTCGCGAAGGCGACGGCAGCCATTTCCAGCTTACGACCAAGTTTGTGATTGCGTGTCATAGCAGCTACCGTCTTTCGCCCTGTGCCCATTCAGGGTGGCCCGGCTCTTGATGCCGCGCCACCTACCTTGAATATCAGTACTCGATCACCGGCGCGTGCACCGGGGCGATCGACGCGTGCGGCGTCTGGGTGCGCTGGGCGGCCTTGTGGACCATGGTGTAGGCGTAGTCGATGCCCATGCCGTAGGCGCCCGAGTGTTGCTTGGCCAGGCCGGTCACGGCGTCGTACGTTTCCTT